>JARGOJ010001013.1:0-1161 GCA_029210225.1 Planctomycetota bacterium | reverse complement strand
ACCCGAGCCGCCACATCGAGAGCATTTCACGATTTGCTTTCCTGTACAAGAAGTGCATCGAAGGCGATCTCGGGCAGCCAACCAAACACTGACTCTCGACTTCAACTTCCTCTCTAACTCCGAAAGGATTTTTCGCTTTTTCTTGGGAGCGACAACCTTGCCCACCTTAGCTTTCCTATGTTCAGCTCCTCCCCGATAATAGGCCTCCAGGATAATCGTTGACATAGCCGTTGAATAAACCCGACCGCCAGCAATACACCATTCTCCAACAGGATCCCAAGATCCGCCAGCACAGCCTGTTTCCGAATGTTGCTGTGGAAGAAGCGCCCTCTTGATAGCGGCATTCCAAGCGGTCCATTTCTTGCCTCCATACTTGAGAAGGGCATAGGTGCCGTAGTACCAATAATAGAGATTCACTTTTTTTGTCGACGTCGCTAACCAAAGTGGAGTCTCCGACGAGACGATGGAAGCTTGCTCTCGACACTTCGACCTCAACTCTCCAAGGGTCAATCGAACTAACAATGAAACGGCTGTATTTGTTGGAACCTCATCGTAGCGACCTTTCTGAACCGGGATATATGAAGAGCCACCCCCTGCACTCTGGTATCCCGTCTTTCCTTCGGCGCTCGTGGCCCTTTTGAACCATTGTTTGCTTCCATAAAAGGCTTCATTTGGAATCTCTATCCCGGCCGCTAATGCTGCTTTTAACGCCATTGTCATCCAACCAGTCATAGAGGAATCGTTGTTCCCAGGGCGAACACCATACTTCCAGCCTGCGCCTGGATTCTGAGCGGAAAGACAAAACGCAACGGCTTTTACAACTCGGGCCTTCACAGATTCATCACCTGTCAGTGAATAATACTCACTCAACGCGATTGTCGCCAAAGCATGGTTGTACATTTCCTCACCTGAGCTAAATCCAATTGCTCCGCTTTGGCTTTGTTTATTCAACAACCACTTAACACCTCGATTTAGAGTTTCTCTATGTTCAAAACGGTTGTAGTCAACGACCCGTCCCAGAAATGCGATTAGAGCAAGTGATGTCACTCCAGTGTCGTATCGGGAATCCCCTTTGTTTCGTCCTGGTCCCCTACAGTCCCCACTCTTCTGACAACAATCAACCCAATTTTCGGTATCCCAATGCCCATCCTTGTGTTGATG
>JARGOJ010001012.1 GCA_029210225.1 Planctomycetota bacterium | reverse complement strand
ATCGTCTTCGAAGGAGAGCTTGGAAGCGCAGTTGAGCTTGCTCAACGACGAGTCTCGTGCGGTGAGAGAATGGGTGCTATACTCCCTGAGTCAATGCCAAACAGCTCAACTCGGCGAATTGAATCAACTTCTTGAAAAAGACTTCGACGAGAACTATCCCGAGTTTGGGATCTTGAGTCGTGACATTGGTTCGCGATTTATTCCTGTCTTGGTGAAACGTTTGGCTTCGGAGGATAGTGACGTTCGCTATTATGCGACATACTTTTTAAGCCAATTAGGTGAGACAGCCACGACTGCGCTCTTTCAATCTTTGAAGGACCCCGACGCCCTCGTTCGTCAGATGGCGGCCAAGGGCCTCGCTAGGATTGGAACAAGGGCTGGCCCGGCCTTGATTCAATTGTTGGTGGAGAATAAGTCCCGGTCCGATCAAATTCTCGTTTTATCGATTTTGAGCAAGCTGGCTACCTGTCCGATCGGGGCTTTGCCGCACTTGTTAGAGAGGCTGAAGTCTGAGGATGTCCAATTGCGGTGCCTCGCCATAGACACGATACTCCGGGTGGAAAAGCCTGGAGCAGAGGTCTTGCCAGCGCTGACACCATTGCTTTCCGATCCCAATTGGACTGTGCGGAGAAAGGCCAAGGACGCGTTGGAGCAATTGCGGAGAGTATTGAGAAAGAAGGGGGCAAAGAATAAATAGGAGGCGTCTGTCAGTTTGATATGAGATCCTCTCTTTTCTAATAATTAGGACCTGGGTTAGCGCGACACGTCATTGAGCCGCAAAGAGAGACAAAGATTATGAAAAGACTGTTATTTATCTTCGCTGCGGCGTTCTTTCTAAATCCAGGAGTCGCAACGGCTCAGGAAGAATTTCGAGTGTGTGCTTACAACGTGGAATCTAATGGCGCTTGGACGAACTTTGTCAAAAAGCGCATCGCCGATATGCGAAAGATTGACCTGTGGGCCCTGTCTGAGGTCAAGGATAGCAAGGCTGCAAAGAAATTTATGTGGGCCGCCGAGGTTGGGGAAAAAGTAAGTCCATACTTTAGGTATATCCTTGGAACGACCGGGGGTTACGACCGCTTGGTGATTCTCTACAATACGAAGAAGTTCAAATTGGTGAAGTCCTTTGAGCTCCACCATATCAACAGCTACAAAGCCGTTCGCGCGCCCTTGGTTGCGCTGCTGAAGAGCCGGAAGTCGGGCAAGGAGTTCTACTTCATGGTCAATCACCTCTATCGAAGCAACGCGAAGGCTCGTCACAAACAAGCGACTCAATTAAACGCCTGGGGCAAAAAGCAGAAGAAGCCCGTTGTGACCGCCGGGGATTTTAACTTTGACTGGCACATCCCCACCGGGAAGCACGACAAGGGCTATGACAACATGACGAAGAATGGTGTTTTTCGCTGGGTTCGCCCAAAAAAATTGTCATCCACTCAAGCTGCTTACAGCCCCACGGTCCTTGATTTTATCTTTGTATCGGGGGACGCCAAATCGTGGAAAGCCGAGGCTTGGATTATTAAGCAAAGTGGTGACTTCGCGAAGAAGAACAAGAAAAAGCTCAGTGATCATCGGCCGGTTATCGCCAAGTTCACCATTCCCAAATAGCCTGCTCTCTAAGTTCTATTTTTCTCGAGCCATGGAATCGCGAAAGCCAGGATCTCTCGCTGAGAGAAGAGCTTGCAAGTCGCTTCCCCGACCTTGCCGATAGTGCTCGCCCCCGTCGCGTCAAAGGCTGTCCCCAAGGCCTGGAAGTCATCGGAGTCGACGTCTAAATCGGTGTATTCGGTCCAGACCCGCTCGCCGTTGTTTTCGATGGGCGCGGCCATCTTTTGAAAGCTCTTCGAAGGCCAAGTCGCTTTGTATTCTGCTAAATGCAATGAGGTGTTCCGATTGTGATCGACGCCGAGAAGCAAGACCATGGCGTCCAACTCTCGGGCCCGACCGAGCGGGGATTGATCTCCGAGGCTGTGATTGAGGCTGTGATTTTCAGTAATGGCTCGGGCGTGCTTGCCCCAAGCGGCAAATGAAACCTGGGGGTGATAGCTCCGCAACACTTCCCGTTGCTTTCGGAAACACTCGGGAATGGCTCCCATACATAGTGACGGCGTCAGGTCGCGATCGAAGGCCGGCATGGTTTTTCGAATGACATCCCACCAGAGCTTTGGGACAGGCGGGTTTTGCCAGTGAGCGGGGTTTGATAAGTCGGAGGAATGGGTGGGCATAATGAGGGTGCCCTCAGCGCCGAGACATTGTTCTAAGGCCTGAATGACGGCGACCGGGCCTCCGCAAACCCAGCCCAAAGAAGAGAGAGAAGAATGGCAGATGAGAGTGTGGCCTGGTTTGACTCCGAGTTCTTGAAGATCTCGCAGAAGGCTAGGGAGGGTCACTAGGGTCTTTTTGATAGTCATTCTGTGCCTGTGGGTCACTTCTCGCTGCGAATGCGCTGCTGAGCTTGGAGCTAAGTCAGTTGCGCTTGTATAATTATCAATATAGGAAAGGAAGTTCCCATGGAAGTCAAAGTCTCTCAGGATTATCCCGTGGCGATCGATCTTGTGCTGGCTCGTTTTCTCGACTCAGATTATCTCCTGAGGAAATATCAGACGATAGGGGCCCAAAATCCTGTCGTTTTGGAGAGCTCCGGAGATGATAAACGTTGGAAAATAGTACTACAACGAGAGGTCGAAGCCGACGTTCCAACCTTCGCGAAGAAGTTTTTCAGGCCGACGAATACAGTCCTTGAGACGGACGAATGGGTTTTGACTGACCCTTCAACAAAGCAATGTCACTATGTCGCTCATATTGCGAAGGCACCGGTCAGTATCACAGGAACGATCACGCTTATCTCTCTCAACGACGGTGGATGTCGCCATGAAATCGCCTGTCATATCGCGGTAAAGATCCCCTTGATTGGCAAGAAAATCGCGGCCCTGGTAGGGGAGCAAACTCGTGAGAGCCTCGTGAAAGAACTGGCTTTTAACCTGGCTGAATGCACGAGTAATAGCCTTGGGGGCTCCGGCGGATGATCGACACCATTGAAGAGAGGTGCTGTGAGTAACACAGCACCTCTCTTCAAATGGTGTCATTGCGGGGTCAATCACTCGAAGAAGGCAAGCTGAGTTTTGACCGCGTTGATTTTCGTTTGAAGGTTCGGTGCGTCTGATTTCAAATTGTTCTTTAGGTTGACGTAGTGTTTGAGGGCTTCTTTTAGCAAGGGGGCTCTCACTTCGTCTTCGAGGGGAGGCTCGCGATCTTCACGGCCTCGGTCGTAGAGTTTGTCGGCGAGGGTTGCGAGGACCTCTTTACTCTTCGGATTTTTTGCCCGCAGTTTTCGCAGCAGCGCGAGGGCTTCAATCTGCTTTTCATCCTTGCCCTTATTCCAAAGCA
>JARGOJ010001011.1 GCA_029210225.1 Planctomycetota bacterium | reverse complement strand
GCACCTGTCCACCGTGGCGACCGATCACTGCCCCTTCTGCTTTGTTGGCCAAAAAGACATCGGACGGGACAGCTTCACCAATATTCCGAACGGCGCGCCTGGGGTTGAGAATCGTATGAGCCTTATGTATCACGGCTCTGTCGTAGAGAATCGACTGAGCTTGAATCGCTTTGTTGAATTGACTTCGACCTCCGCTGCGAAGACCTTTGGTTTGTTTCCAAAGAAGGGAACCATTGCGGTTGGAAGCGATGCAGACATCGTTATCTTCGACCCAAATCGCAAGGAGACTATCAGCGTCAATAACCCCTACACTCATCACATGAGAGTCGACTACAGCACCTACGAAGGCTTTGAAGTTCAAGGCTGGACTGAAACGGTCCTGTCTCGCGGGCGAGTCATCATTGAAAAGGGTGAACAGAAAGTGAATGGCGGTGGCCAATTCATTAAACGCGCTCGGACCGGTGAATTACTTCGTTGACGGACGGAGCGCTTGAATCATTAGCGTAAGAATTGCGAGCTTTCGGAGGCGATTCTTACGATAAAGAATTGACTGTTTGGCCTATCAAACACAATGGCTTGATAGGTAAGGGATGGACTCTGATTCCAAAAGAGAGCGAGACTATGTCCAAAGGTCGAAGTCTTCTTCAAAAGATGCATAAGACCTATTCCAATCCCAACTACTACAGCATTCACCAAAAGAGTTTCTTGCTCCTCGCGTTCGTTGGCTCAATTGGACATTTGTTCTTTTACTTGGTTTTGGGATTCTATTTTCAATTCCAGGAATCCCTGCCCCTAAGAATTGTAGCCATGCTGGCGTTCCTGGGACTTCTTTGTCTCCCTTCGAGGGGCGAGTTGAAGCGCTGGCAATGCTGGGTTTATGAGCTGTTCATCACCTTCACGTTACCAGTGTTTTTTATATCAGCGTTGTACATGAACAACACCAACACCTACTGGTCGACGTCGCTCTTCATGGCCGCCGTGATCTATGGGCTGTTAATCTATCCGCCCAAGTTAATCTTCCTCTATCCAATCTCCTTCTTTTCTACATTGTTTATTCTTGAGAGGATCCTACCTCGCAACGCGAAGACACTTGAGGAAGAGCTGTCGCTATTCATTCCGGCCTATTTTGCCTGCCTGATGATGGCCGTCTTTCAAAGCGTTTTTAGAATGGTTGTCGTTGAGCTAAAAGAGCAAATATCGATCAATAAAAATAATCAAAGCGAATTGACTGTGAGGCGCGATGAAGCCCTCGCTGCGAGTCAGGCAAAGACTGACTTTCTGGCGAACATGAGCCACGAAATTCGCACTCCCCTTAACGGCGTCCTCGGCATGTTGACCCTCCTTGCAAGGACTCAACAAAACGCAGAACAGGTCGAATTTACCAAGATCGCGCAAGACTCTGCGAAATCATTATTGCGAGTCGTGAATGACATTTTGGATTTCTCGAAGATTGAAGCCGGGGAGGTTCAATTAGAGTCGATCAATTTTCAATTGGATAAGGTCCTCAGCGATCTCGAAAAGATGCTGCGATTCTCGGCAGAATCAAAGGGTGTCAGTTTAACGGTGGACCTTGACCCGACTCTTCCCCGACTGCTCAAGGGTGATCCCGGACGACTAGAGCAGATACTCGTCAACCTCATTGGAAATGGCATCAAATTCACCGAGAAGGGCTCGGTGACTGTCGATGTTAGAGGGACGGATGAAGGGAATGACAGATTCAAAATACGTTTTGAAGTGAGGGATACGGGCATAGGGATCCCCAAAGACAAAATCTCACTGCTCTTTCGCTCCTTTAGCCAAGTGGATACGTCGACGACGCGGAAATATGGAGGCTCTGGGTTAGGGCTTGAAATCTCAAAACGTCTCGTGGGCCTCATGGGGGGAAAGATAGGAATTGAGAGCGAAGTGGGGGTGGGCTCGATGTTCTGGTTTACCCTGACTCTCGGCAGCGCGGCCGCAGCGGAGGGCATCCCTCAAGCACACCAAACAGAAGAGGACGTTTCACCCCGAGAACTCAAAGCCGCGGTCGAAGGAGTGTCTATTTTGGTGGTCGATGACAACGCGGTGAATCGAGTCATCGCATCGAAAACACTGCAACGCTTTGGCCTCAAGTGTTTGACTGCAAGGGATGGAAAAAAAGCGCTCGCCGTTTTGGAGGAAAATGACGACGTCGCGCTGATTCTCATGGATTGCCATATGCCCGAGATGAACGGGTTCGTCACAGCTGAAGCGATTCGAGCCCGAGGCGATCAGACGCCCATTATTGCATTCACCGCTGATGTCCTCGACAATAACAAACAGCGCTGCCTCGACTCGGGAATGAACGACTTCCTGGTGAAACCATTCCAGCAAAATGAGTTCATCGCAATACTGAAAAAATACAAGCTCCTATAGATTGACGTAAGACAAAGCACTAGGAGCGATCATTGCCAATTCTATGTGACTGACTATCCTGGGACTATGTCTGATTTGGTCAGGAAAAATGGGGGGCGCTTGGAGTTTTGGCTTATGGGCGATGAGATGAGGTCTCTTTTTTTGGAATGTTCGCGAACTAATTCAGGCAGGTCAGCGTGTAAAGAGTGCAGCGGCTTACGGGAGAGGCAGGATTGGTGAAAAAACAGCTTTGGCTTTGTGTCGGCCTCATTCTGATACCAATACTGTTGAACGCCGATTGCTTCGCTGAGAGCGATGTCTATATCTCTCGGCGTTACAATCTTTCAAGACTCCGTCAAATTTCTAAGCTATCGACAGGCTCCATTGGAGTGTTAAGAGGCTTTGGCTTGACAGCCCCAAAGCTCGGGCTTCGCAGCTTTAATGTCGACGATCAGTGTGGGTTAGAGGAGTGCTTGGAGCAGCAGATTCCCGGAGATCATTGGATTAGCAAAAAATCCGAGCTTGTTTATACCGATGATGAGGTCGTCATTCATCAGCGACCTGAGGTTCATGAGAAAATAAAGGCGCTACTAGATCGCTTGTCAATAGCGCTCTTGAGGCCGATGCAGCTTGAGATCCGACGATATAAATACTGCGGGGAGAACGCGCTCCACACCATGAGAGCGGGCGCTCCTTTGACGAGGAAAGAGTCGCAGCAGCTCAAGACAATGATTCTGGGGAAAACTGTTCAATTGACCTCTCGGGAGACCCTCTCTTTGCGGGATGGTGAAGTCCGGGTGATCTCAAATTTGATACAGAGCAAGCTACTCTACAACGATAGGAACGACGTCCGTAGCGTGGTGGCTGAATCCATTGAATTGACAAGCGGGGAGAAGACAACGGTCTCCGCGCTTCGCTCAAGAGATGGGCGTTCCGTCGATCTGAAGCTGCTCTTTGAAAAAGCCAAGCTCACTGAATTAACCATGCAGCGTCACGATTCATTCTTCCTCCAAAAA
>JARGOJ010001010.1 GCA_029210225.1 Planctomycetota bacterium | reverse complement strand
GAGATCGACCACTTCCCTGCGACTGCTGAGCAATTGAACTTCTGGGCGCTCGGCCTCTTGAGGAAAAGAGGTGATGCGGTCGACCGCCGTTTTAATGTCTGCGAGGGCTTTGTCGGCATCAGTCCCTAGCAGTAACTCAGCGCGAAGAGATCCTGACCCTTCTGCCGCCGTCGCGGTGATCTGTTTCATGCCGTCGAGGCCCTTAATGGCCTCTTCCAGAGATAGAACAACGCCCTTTTCAATTTCCTCAGGACTCGCGCCGGGGTATGCGACGGTGACCCGAACGAGGTCCATTTCGAATTCTGGGAAGACCTCTTGCTTGACCTGCGACCCAATCATGATGCCGCCGATAATGAGGCCAAACATGAGGAGGTTGGCGGCCACTGAATTGCGCGCCATAAAGGCGATGGGGCCTTTCTTTAAGTCAATCATTGTTGACTCCCTTTTGTGTCAGCTTTTTTTGGAGCTGCGGCGAGGGCGTTGCTTCCGCTGAGGCGGAGGGTCATATTGGCCACAGGTGCAACAAGACGACTGGTAATAATTCGATCGCCGTTTTTCAATCCTCGATTGATTAAGATGCTCGTTTCGTCGCGCCAGGCAACGGTGACCTCGCGTTTCTCAAGGGTGTTCTTCTTTGTGAGAATCCATACTATGTCGTTCTGGCGCAGGGCTCTTCGAGGAACTCGGACGACCTCTAAGAGCTCTCTGCCTTTCACTGCGACTTTAACGAAGGACCCGAGGAAGAGCGGGAGCGCCTTCTGGCCTTTCTTGTCGACGGTTGAGAGAGGGTTAGGAACGGCCACTAAGACTCGCGCAAGTCGGCCATTGGGATCGAGGTCACCGAGCAGCCTTAGCACCCGTCCCTTGCGAACAAAGCGTTTTCCAGGGCCCGCGTCTTGGAGAACGTCGACAGTGGACCCTCCCTGGCCGGCAGCATCCGGAAGCATAATAGAGCTTAACTGAGACAGAGGCAGGGAGACTCGGACGAGAAATTGGTCGGTGCCCACCAGGGTGGCGATTTGTGTTTGGCTGGTGATGAACTGCCCGAGGTCGACGGATTCATTAAGAATGAGGGCGTTGAAGGGAGCCTTGACAGTCGTCCGGACGGCGTTTAACTCGGCTTGTTCGAGGGCGCTTTGAGCGGAGAGGACCGAGGCTTTCGCGGCGCGAATATGCGGAACACGGAGCGCGAGAGGGTTCGCGGTCTTGTTTTTTGAGCCCCGGCCATTGTTGAGCAGGGACCATTCTTTGAGGGCGATGAGCTTGCGGCCTTCTTCGGTCTCCAATTCTAATTTTGCTCGGGCCAGGTTGCCTTCTTGTTGTGTGACAAGGAAGTCGTAATTGCGCTTGTCCACTTGAACGAGGGTCTCCCCAGTCTTCAATCGTCCTCCCGGAATTAATTGCGAGCTGAGAGAGGTGAGCCGACCGTTGACCTCCGATTGAACGATGATCTGCTGAGCGGGAATAACCGTTCCGTAGGCCTCAATAGTGAGTGGCCGCGACTTAACGGTGGCCGTCATGACCTCAACGCTCGGGGCAAGGGTCTCGACCTTCTTCTTTTTAGCAGGAGGGCGGCTCTTAATGAGCTTGACCGCGCCAGCGAGGCCTCCACCGAGGACCAAAAGAGGAAGAGTGAAGCGGAGTATGAGTTGTAGAGCTCGCATGAGAGCTTCCAATCTTTCTCTAGGAGTTCTTGAGGTCTTCTGGGACTTCGAGGGTCTTGGTCCAGGATCCACCAAGCGCTCTGTAAAGCTGAATCCGGAACAAGAGACGATCTCGCGAGGCGCTGAAGACCGTTTGTTCCAGGCGCTGCACAGCCTGCAAGGACGTGAGGACCTGAAGATATTCTGACAAGCCGCTGCGATAGCGGTTCTTGGCTTCTTCGAGCGCCTGTTGGGCCAGGGCCAATTGTTCTTTTAGTTCGACGATGTGTCTTTCTTGGAAGCGTTCTTGAACGACGGCGTCTTCCACTTCCTTGAGGGCTGTCAGGGCTACCTTGCCAAAGTCTTGAAGGCGTTCTTTGGTGACGGCGGCTTGCTGATCAACGGCGGCGGCGCGGCGCCCGGCGTCGAACAGCGGCGCCGTTAATCCGGCGGCGGCGTTGGCCACCATATTCGAGAACAGCGTCGACAGCTCAAAGCTCTGATAGCCAGCGCTGGCATTCAGGCGAAGCGCCGGGAGTCGCTCGGCGACTTTAACGGCTACCTGATAATCGGCTGCTAACAGCCGTTGTTGGGCGGCTTTGACATCCGGGCGTTGGGAGAGAATATCTCCCGGCACACCAAGGACAGGCCAAGGGGGCACGTCCGGAAAGCGGGCGCCTCGGGGGACGGTGGTCGCTGGGGCTCGTCCCAGGAGGATGTTGAGTTGGTGCTCAAGAACCCCGAGCCGCGCTTTCGCCAGGGGAATTTGGGTTTTGCTAGAGGCGACCTGCTGTCGCTGTTGCAGGACGTCCAAGGCCGTGTTCTGACCTTGATTAAAGCGCATCTCTATGAGCAGAGAGAAGGTCTTGTTGGTCTGGAGTTGACGTTCGAGGAGGTCGATTTGGGAGCGCTGCTCAAGAATGCGAATCCAGGTTTCAGCGACTTGGCCGCATATGGTCAGGGCCGTTGCTTCGATATCAAAGCGATTGGCATCAAGGCTTGCGATGTTACCGCTTCGAGTGTTGAGGGCCCGAGCCCAGATATCAAGTTCATAGGTTGTCGAGAGGTTGACCCTATATTGAGTGTTGAGAAAGACCTGATCCCCAAAGCCACCAAATTGGGAGACTGAGCGCGAACGGGTGATATCAGCCGACCCCGAGACCTCAGGAAAGAGCGCGGCGTTGGTTTGAGTGAGTAAGTGCTCACTTTGCTCTAAGCGCGTCCAAGCTTTGCGAATATCGTAGTTCTTCTCCAGGGCAATTTTTATGAGGTCTTGCAGGCGATCATCCTTGATATCCCGCCACCAGGGGCTAGGGGCTGCCCTGGCAGGGGAAGCGCCGGACTTGTTTGCGTCGGGAGCCGCTCCATATTGGCTGGGAAGAGCCAAGGGAAGATCGGGGCTTTCATTAACATCGTGGAGGCTGCAGCCGGGCAGAACGAGAGCAAAGAATGCAAATAGCACCGCAGTAGCATTCATTTGTGACTGGCGACTCAATAACTTCGAAAAAAACATTAGGCACCTATGCCCTTCCATAAAATATCGATCAGCCCGCGGGTGTAGCTGTGGGCTGAAATGGGCATTTTCACGTGAATACCCGTCAGCTCGAAAAAAACGAAATTGTAAACTGAGCCGAGGCACATCCTCGCCGTGACCTCTGGATCAGCAGGGCGAATTCGGCCTTGGCGCATCTCCTCGTCAAAGTAATTCGTGAAGGCGCGAAGCAGCAAGAGCGGCGGTGTATTGGGG
>JARGOJ010001009.1 GCA_029210225.1 Planctomycetota bacterium | reverse complement strand
GTTCCTCAGTTGTTGCGTCCATTCAAGAGGACAAGCGATCGGCTCCCAGAGCGCTCCGAAGCTCGCCCCTCCGGAAAACGAGGACGAGACCGTCAGCGCTCTGACAAGTCCCGAGTCCCTCGATCTCTCCAAGACCCTTGAAGATCATCTGGCCCCCATTATTGAACGGGCCGAGCGCCAATACTTTGACGCTTGCCTCAAGGCCAATCGTGGTCGAATTGGGGACACCGCGAAGCAGGCAGGCATCCATCGCCGGACCCTGCTGAGAAAAATCAATCAATACAAGATTGATAAGAGCGTCTATAAAAATTGAAGACGCTCATTGAAAAGCCTAGTGTTTCAACAGCTGCCACGATCCCATTGAAACCAGGCTCTATGGACGAACTCATAAGCGACTGTGCCCATCGCAATTCCAATCAGAGTATAGACACCCCAAAGATTGCCTTCCCCCAATTGAACAAGCGGAACCGAGGGACAGGCTCCGGTCACCGCCCAGCCGATGCCAAAGAGAATCCCACCGATAACAGAGCCTTTGTGAATATGACGGGGCGCCATACAACAGCGATTTTCTAGGAATCGAAAGCCGACGAGCAATGTCACAACCGACATGATAAATGTGAAGAGAAGTCTCAAATCGACGAAAGTGAGCATTTTATGCAGCTCATCGAAGTTCGAGAAACCAGTTCTATTCAATGTAAAACCGAGAGTCAGGCCAAACACGGCTGCCGATAATTTTTGCTTCTTTGAGTCGCTCATAATAAGCTCCGAAGGATGAATGCAACGACAATGGCGGTTCCAAAAAAGCTCGCCGTAGAGACTAAGCTCCCGGGCTGTAGGCGCGCCGTGCCACTCAATCCATGACCAGAGGTACAACCACCGGACATCGAGGTTCCAAAGCCGACGAGGACGCCACCGAGAATGAGCGCGGGAATGAAAAGCTCGGGGCCCGCCACCAGGTCATTGAATGATCCGCTTGGTTGATAGGCAACAGTCCAAGACCCATTGAGGAATTGCCCGACAAAGCCCCCCACAACAATGAACAATAAATAGATGGCGCTTGCGGACAAAGAAACCACGACTGCTTTGCCCGAGCGTTTCGTTTTTGGGACCTTCTTGTGAGCCTCCAACAACTTTCGATCGTCCTCGGATAGCTCCGCCATGTGCGCTGCGGTCGCCTGCTGCAGAGCCTCTTGAACACTGGCTTGATTCGCTTTCATGGCCGCTTGCATGCGCTCCTTCTGGAGGTTCGCACGGAAAAAAAGAACTCTCCGGAAGAAGCCAGAGACACCCAGGGGAGTCTTCATGAAGAAGCAGAAACCGAAGGCTGTGAATGATAATCCGAAGGCCCCAAGCCAAAATGGCCAAAAGCCCTCTACGAATTGTTCAATCATTTCTATTTCCCGACTCGAAGTCTCAAACTTCGATTGTCTGGCCATTAGGTAATAAATTAGGCAAGACCCTCAGGCCTCGCTCTGCCATTTTGTATCGTTCACAGCGAGTGTAGGTGCCCCGGCAATAAAGAATTTTCCACACTTCCACGGAATCGTCTAATTCAAAGAGGCCGTACATTTGACAGCGATTCATATGAGTGCAGTCAGAGTTCTTTTCTTTGTTTTGATCGTTCATAGTTCACTAGATAGAAATGCTTCTATCTCCCTAGGCCCGGCAGCAAGTTATTGAGGAAATTCTCGTCGCGATTGCGGCTCGAAAGCAATCGTGAATACCGATTCATAACACTACAGTCTCCGCTCTAATTCAAGTTTTGCAGGTTCTAAAAAGGGAGGACATACAAAAATATCTATTCAAATCGCATTCAATAGAGTGATTCAAAACTGGAACACATTTGATAGAAATGATCGTGATCTTCTGCGAGGTCGCCGCAAAGCATCCAAACTTCGGAAACGCGCTTTGAAACGGGTTACTCTTAAAGGCTAGTCCGCTCAAATGAGAAGGTCTCCTTGCATTGCAGGACAATGACTCCATTCACAGTGAATCTATTAGCTATTCAAAAACAGGATCATTACCAATCAACTCAATCACGATAACTAAGCGGGACTTAGAGTCATCATGGCGTCTACAGTCAAAGGACTGTGTGGTCTGACTTCTGGAGGAAACGCAGCCTTCCTGAGACTCGATATCTGGAATGGGAATGCATGCAGCGAGAGGAGTGGAGGGAAGTGCGCCAAATGAACAAAATGAGCACTGCTCCCATGACTAGGGAGCGGTGTCTCATTTTTCATTCAATCTTAGCGACGGCCAATTAGTTTAGTTGTCTTCGAAAATACCGGAATTGTAAGAGCTTGTTGAGTAAAAGGTACCACACGGCGCATTTTCGAAGTCGCCGTGTTCCCACATGAAGGGTGTGTACCCTCGCGGGCTAAAGACGCCGAGCGTATCTTGGGTAATCAAGTTCTGAAGCGCGTCGACCGGCGAGATTGTGACGTTAGTGTTTTTTTGACTATCTCCAGGATAATCGGTGGCTATGAGTTGCATAGTAGGGTCTCTTTCGTGTGATTGTCGCAAGGAGGCGAGGCGTAAGGAGCCTGGCATGGTATCCCTTGTGACTTTGAGGGCGCAGTGAGAGCGAGATGCTCAATCAGGCGCTCATTTTCGAGAGCTCAGGCTTGGCCTTGACGGTGATCTTTTCAGCGATTTCGTTCGTCGCTGCTGGGCGTTCAGAGGCGTCCTGGGCTATGACCGAGAGCATCCATTGATGCTTTGGGTCGGGGAGGAAGGTGAGCCCTGAGCCTTCACCGACGCCGACGGCGACGGGCCTGTTTTCAGGCTTCAAGGGTCCTTTCTTGGTATGAAAGGAGAGCTCACGATAGCTGTGAAGTAGCCAACCTCCGGGGACTGGAGCGCGGCGTAGCACATGGAGAAAGCGTTCATTCTGACTGTGAAAGGCGCGCCGTTCGAGGTCTTCCCATTGAAGACGATTGAGCTGGTCGGGTAAGAAGTTCATAACTGGCCTTTCTGTTTAGCGGGGCAAGTTTAAGGCTTGCCGAGGGACAGCAAACTCTAATGCGAACGCTGTGCCAAAGACCAAAAAACCGCAGAATTATCTAAAAAGAGACTTTGAAAGCTCAAATTCGAGACTTTTACGTCTCACAAATCCAAGAATGAGACATGAAAGTCTCGGAAAATTCTCCCTGACCAATCTCAGTGATCGCTCTTCCAGCAAGGAAATAAGACGATTTCACCCCAAGGCAGGAGGCCGTGACAACTAGCCTTGTGAAAGGCAACTAGCCTTGTGAAAGGCTAGTTGCCTTCTAGAAGGCAACTAGCCCCCAGAGAGCGCCAGCATGATCTCGACTTCATCCCCGCTCTTCACAGTGGTCGCCTTGACACCCCAAAGGACCAGGTGGCCATTCACCGCAAAGACATAACTGTCGTC
>JARGOJ010001008.1 GCA_029210225.1 Planctomycetota bacterium | reverse complement strand
TTCACGGCCTAATGAGCAGTCAGAGCCCATGGATTTAAGGATGACAGAGCACTAGAGCACCTCTAACAAGAGAAGCTTAAGTCGCCGTTACTTCTTCACCCGCTTCCACGATTTCGCGGCCTCCATTTTCGCGCTCTGCTGAGCTTTATTGCTATAAAAACGACTTCCGAGGAATCCTCCTCCACCGCTTCCCTGAGCGCGAGAGGGTTCGCTCGCTAGATTGTCGTTGGCTTCTTGGAAGCCCAAGCGAAGGATCTCCTGGCGATTCATATGGCGAATCTCACTGAGGGGTAGAGAGATCTTCTTGGGCCCCATGGCTAAGGTCAGATTGAGCACTTTCATTTGGAAGCGAGCCTCCAAAGACGTGCCGTTGTTCAACTGGACACGCCACTTCTCATTTTTCTTGTCAAGGGGCTTCATGCTCCGAATCTCTGAGAGGAAAGGACGAATCTGGCCGAACTCAGTCTGAAACGGCAAGCGGTTCTTGGTGACATCGACGAAAAAATCGTCTCCTGAAGCTGTTTGAATGCGGAAAACAGCGTCCTCTGACCACACCGCGTTGCCCTGAAACTGAAGCCTCTCAAGCTTCGCAATCGGAACCTTGATATTGAACTCATCGCCTCCAGCGGAGAACTTTAAGTCAACCTCCGGCTTCTGCCAATGACCGACGAACTCACTGCCATTGAGCAGCCAGAGGCGAATCTTACTCTTCGACTCCCCGACATTGCCTCCTTTGACCAAGCCCAGCTCACCAGCGTCCTTGCTGTCGAAGTTCAGCTCCCCGAGCCCTGTTTTGAGCGTCAGGTTCTCAGTGGACATCCGCCCCATCAAGACCTGTCCGTCGCTAAGGGTGACCTTCACCGCCGGTCCTTTCGGCGCTGGACTTTGGCAAGCGCAAGCAAAAACAAAACAGGAGGCTATGAGAAGTCGCTTCATGGCAATGGATCCTTTAAAAATCGTGTCGATCACGGGGCGCGCATGACCTTCTGACTCAGGTAAGAGTGAGCCCGTTCAGAATTTCTTCGCTTTTCTTTAGGAAATCTTCTTCTAGGCCTTTATCAAAGCGAACGATGGCCAGGGGTTTGGCATAATCTCGCTATGAAAAATGCCCCGCGTTTCTTTTCAGAATTGGAAGCTCATATTCAGCAAGACCCAGGTAAACGGGGACTTGGTGGCGCCGCGCCATCTCCTTTTTCCCTCACCCGGGGCTCTCTTCAGAAGGCCAGCGAAGCGCTCTTTCACCAGGGAAAAAAAATCGCCCTGCTTACCGGCTTCACCATCCCCGACTCTCAGCCTCCAGCCCCGGAAACAGATGGCCCCTTAGGCACGGTGATCCTGGCCCAAATATGCCAGAGCCTCGGCAAAGAGGTCATCATTCTTTGCGATGAGCGCCATGAACACTTGCTTCAACGCTCCCTTGAGGCTCGACAGCTCAAGCAAGCTACAATTCCTTACGGACCCCAGGCAAAGGACTGGTGCGCAAAGTTTCTGAAGAATGAGCAACCGAGCCATGTCATCTCCATCGAACATGTTGGTCCGTCCTACGACAGCGAGACCATCCCCCCGGCTTATCGAGAGGCCTTTCTAGGCTCTGTTCCCCTGGAAAAGCACGGCCAATGTCAAAACATGGGGGGCACTCTTCTCGGAGACTTAGCGACGGAGGCCTTTCACTTGTGGGCTGACAGCACCGTGACCAGCATCGCCGTGGGAGATGGGGGAAATGAATTGGGAATGGGCTCACTTCCATGGCCTGTTCTTGCCGAAAATATTAGCAATGCCCTGGGAGGTCAGATAGCGTGTCGTATTCCCTGCGACCACCTGATTGTGGCGGGCATCTCCAACTGGGGCGCTTATGCTTTAGGCCTTGCGTTGATATACCTAAGCGAGAGCCCAGAGCTCTCCCTGGACATTGAGGATCAGGAAGCGCTCTTAGGCGAGCTGCTCCAAAGAGGCGCCATTGATGGAGTGACCAAGAGAGAGGAAGCCAGCATTGACGGCCTCCCCTGGTCACATCACAAGGAATGGCTAGGGCAGGCGTTGAGCTTGCTTAACGATTTTAGATAAGGCGTAAGAGAGCATGGATCCCCATCCCCGTTGGACCTTTTGGATTGATCGCGGCGGCACTTTTACAGACGTCGTGGCGCGTTCTCCATCGGGAGAATTGCATGTCAAGAAGCTGCTCAGCGAGAACCCAGAGCAGTATGAAGACGCTCCTCTCCAAGCCATCCGCGAATGTCTAGGCCTTTCAAAGGCAGAGCCCATCTCCGAAGACACCGTAAGCGCCATAAAAATGGGCACCACCGTGGCCACAAACGCCTTGTTGGAGCGCCAGGGAGCGAAGGTTTGCTTGTTGGTAAGCAAGGGTTTTGCCGACATCCTGGACATCGCCAATCAAGACCGCCCAGACATCTTTGCTCTCGCGATTGAAAAGCCCGAATCCCTGGCCAAGCGTGTCATTGAAGTCGACGAGCGTATCAATGCTGCGGGCAAACATCTTCGTGAGTTAAGGCTCGCGGCCCTTGAGGCTCCCATTAAGCAAGCTATCGCCGATGGCTTTCAATCCTTCGCCGTCGTCTTTATGCACGCCTATGCCTACCCTGAGCACGAAAAAGCTGTGGGAGCTCTGCTCAAAGAGCTTGGGGTCCCCCATGTGAGTCTCAGTCACGAGCTAGCCCCCGAGATAAAGATTGTCTCTCGCGGAGATACGAGCGCGGTGGATGCCTATCTCACACCGATTCTCCGAGAGTATGTGGCACGCTTTCGCAAGCATGTCTCCCCGGGGGTTTCCTTGCGCTTTATGCAGTCTCACGGGGGCCTCGCCGACGCAGATCAATTTACGGGTAAGGATGCCATTCTCTCTGGTCCTGCCGGGGGCGTTGTTGCCTATGCTCGCATTGCTTCTCAGGCGGGTTTTCCCAGCGTGATTGGCTTTGATATGGGAGGAACCTCGACGGATGTCAGCCGTTACGCCGGAGACTACGAGCGAGTCTTCGAGACAACAACAGCTGGAGTCCGCATTCAAGCCCCGATGCTGCACATCGCCACCGTCGCCGCAGGGGGCGGCAGCATTCTTAGCTATGAAGACGGGCGCTTCAAGGTTGGCCCAGAGAGCGCCGGTGCCAATCCCGGCCCCGCCTGTTATCGGCGCGGAGGGCCCTTAGCGGTGACCGACGCCAACGCAGTGCTTGGACGAATTAGGGCGCGTTACTTCCCGAAGTGCTTTGGTCCGAGCGCCACAGAGAGCTTGGATATCGAGGCCTCCCGGCGGCGCTTTCGCGACATGGCTCAGCGCCTTAAAGCAGCGACCGGTCAGGACTGGTCGATAGAGGAGATCGCCTCGGGCTTTCTTCGCATCGCCAATGAGAATATGGTCAAGCCTATCCGTGAAATTAGCG
>JARGOJ010001007.1 GCA_029210225.1 Planctomycetota bacterium | reverse complement strand
AAGATTGAGGGGGCGTTTGAAACCGGATTGGATGTCGATCTCGTGGTCCTTGGTGTGGCGGCCGACGAGGGGCAGTTGAACTATTTAACGAAGGGGAGGAGAGCGCCCATTTTTCAGATTGTAAACCAGGGTCAGAGCCTCGACTTTGTGGAATCGCGACGGCTCTTCGATGCGGTGATTTCCGAGCCCATCGACGTTGGCTTTCTCTTGGAACGGGCTGTGGAGAGGCTGAGCATCGAGGCTGGGAAGAACCATCACGATCCGTTTGAAGACAGTCAAGACAAGATTAAGAAGCGGGGGGTGAGCATCTTAGTTGTTGAGGACAACCCAATTAACCAGGAAGTCACGATGAGCTTGCTTAGGAACCTCAACTATTCGGCTGATTTATCGGCGAGTGGCTTTGACGCTTTGAAAAAATGTTCCGAGCGCGCTTACGACATTGTCTTCATGGACATAGAAATGGAGGGAATGGACGGGGTCGAGACCACTCGGAAGATTCGAAAGGATGTTCCCGAGAAAGAGCAGCCTTGGATTATTGCCCTGACTGCGAACGCCCTCGGAGATCAACGAGATCATTATCTCGCGGAAGGAATGAACGACTACCTTAGCAAGCCCTTCAGAAGCGATGACTTGCTCCGCGTGCTCGACAAAGCTGTAGGCCGGAAATACAAGCTTGAGAGAGAGCAAGGCGCTGAAAGCGAGATTGAGAACGGCCCTATTGATTGGCAGACGCTTCAAGAGCTTTATAACATTATGGGCAAGGACGCCGCAGTCTCGATGTCTGCATTCATTGAGCGCTTCTTAGAGAGCATGGAGAACACCTTAGCGAAGATTGAGCAATGCGAGGACCCGAATATTCGGCGCGATTTAGCTCATGGGCTTTATGGCAGCTCAATGAGCTTAGGTATCCGGTGTGTCGGATTAGTTTCAAAAGAAATTGAAGTGTGTGAGCATGTCGACCCGGTTAAGTTGAATGAACTCTATGAGAAGCTTCGGGCCGCAAGCGCGGAGGCGAAAGCTCTATTGAAAGATTGGCAGAGCACCGTTCATTAGATGAAATGCCGCTCTTTGTCTCTAAAAATAGGGCTGCTAAGTCAATCTTAGCAGCCCTATTCTAATTATTGACCGTTGAGGCTCTTGTTTAGGGGAAGCTTGGATCGGCTATGTGAGAGACTGTGATTTTGTCGCCGATCCAATGAGGGCGAGCAATAAAATTTCTCAGTGGCTCGCCAAATTGAAAGTGAACTTTTGAGCGTTTCTTTTTTAGATCATAAATCCAAAGCTCTGGCCCGGCGGTCACGGCGACCTGTGTCCCTCTTGGGTTGAAGGTAAATCCTTTGATTGGCAAGTCGGGCTTTATTGGAATGAGCTCTTGTGGCGCTTTACCAATTTGATGGCTTTGGCGAACCCATAGCCCAGACTGTTTGGCAAAACCAAAGCGCTTTCCAGTTCTAGAGAACCAGAGAGTATGAAAGCGCCCTCTCGGGGCGAGCTTCTCCAGGAAGCGCTTCGGCGTCTTCTCGTTAAAATTGACGAGGACTATTCCTTCGAGCTTTCCGTATTTCTCACATTGAAATGTGCCGCGAAGACTTAGCAGTAATTGCAGACCGTTTGGCGACCACTCAAGATTTGTAAGGCAATATCCGGGGAACTCAAAGAGTTTTTTAAGGGCCTTGCCATTACGCGAGAGATAAATGCCTTTCGCTGTTCCGAATAAGATAGTCCGACCATCCGGAGCGGTGGAAGCGAATTCAATTTTATTCTCCGAGCGATAGAGAACACGTCTTTTTAGACTTGTCATAGAGACGGAAATCAGCGCGTACGGACCGACTTTGTTCTTCTTCTCCTGCACTTTAAAGAGAAGCTCTTTACTTCGCGTGTTCATATCAAGAAAGCTATATTGGCCGAAGATATCTTTGATGACGAGAATGTCTTTTGCCCAGACCCCTTTGGGGTCATTGGTATCAAGGACTGTGTAGGTTATCTTATCGGGTTCAATCTTGTTGCAAATGAGATAGCGACTGCTCTTGTCCCAAGCATAGCTGTCATAACCCATGTGATACTTTGAAATGGATATATTGTGGGGGTGGAGGATGTAGCCATTGCCAGTGTCAATAATGCTCTTTTTGCGATCCGGTGAGATCCAGTCATATTTGTAAAGCGCGGGCTTTTCAGACTGGGCAAGATGAGTCCGCCTCGCGACGTTCTTTGCCTTCGAGTCAATTTCAACGCTTTGAATAATGACCTCTGAAGGCATTCCTACAACGTCACTCCCCGCCCAGACGGGCGGTGAAACAATGAGCAGGAGCAGCACAGCCCCTATTCCAGTTCTCATAGTGTTTTCCTTTTCCTTCTTTTCCTTAACGCTACAAAACATAGCGTCACCATCGAGCATGGTCGAAGGATTACACTTCGTCAAGGCGACTTGATAGAGAGTTTTTGGATGAGGAAGTGGGAAGGTGCGAGGCTTAAGCGAGAATCTCTTTAAGAGCGTCCGTGAGCGCTTGGCATTCCTGCTGCGTTCCGATCGTGATACGCATGTATTGTTGAATTCGGGGCAGCTTAAAGTGGCGAACGATAATGGCGCGCTCCCTCAATTTCTGAAAGAGCTCCGAGGCATCCCTATCGCGATGTTTGACGAAGATAAAGTTGGCCGTCGATGGAATGACGTCGAAGTTGAGCTTTGACAGCTCTGCGGCGAGCCAGGTCCTCGTCGTGATGATCTTGGACCGGCATTCTTCAAAGTAGTCCTTGTCGGCGAGGGCAGCGACGGCCCCGGCCTGGGAAATTCTCCCAAGAGGATAAGAATTAAAGCTGTTCTTAATCTTCTCTAAGGCCTCGATTAAGTGAGCTTGTCCGATGGCAAAGCCGACCCGCAAGCCCGCTAAGGCCCTCGACTTCGAGAAGGTCTGGACGACGAGCAGCTGGGGATAACTCTTCGTGAATGCGGCCATCGTCTGGCCGCCGAAATCAATGTAAGCCTCATCAACGACGACGACGGACTCGGTGTTTGCTTTGAGTAGCGCTTCAATAGAATCCGTGTCCAGGCAGCGTCCTGTGGGCGCATTCGGATTCGGGAAGATCACGCCGCCATTGGCTTGCTTGTAGTCTTCAGTATTGATCTCTAATTGATCCGTCAATGGAATCAATTGTGATTGTACGCCGTAGAGACCGCAGTAAACGGGATAAAAACTGTAGGTGATATCAGGGAAGAGAATGGGCGCTTCATGCTGGAGTAAGCCATGAAAGACATGGGCCAGAATTTCGTCGGAGCCATTGCCCACGAAGAAGTAATTTTTTGGCAATTGAAAATGTGCGGCCAGGGCGTCTTTCAATGCTTCCGACTCAGGGTCGGGGTAGCGCCTTAAATTGTCGTTATTGGCAGCTGCGATGGCCTCGG
>JARGOJ010001006.1 GCA_029210225.1 Planctomycetota bacterium | reverse complement strand
TATCCGGGGCCACGCTTGGCATTCTCAAACCCCATGAAAATATTCGTAAAATCTGGAATACAGAGAAGCAACAGCTGATCTTAAGATCAAGTTCTGGGGCCGTCGCGTTCTTTCCCTTCAGCTCACTTTCAGACATCGAAACCTATACGTACAAAGTCTACAGCTCTGACGGGACCAGGAGACAACGCGCTAGCATTTATTTCGGTGTTCAGGTTCAAAAGCAGGATGGAACCTACATCCAAGTGGGCAAGGGATATAGTACGGAAGACAAGGCCCGGGCAGAATTAGAACGGCTTAAACAGCTCGATGGTTTGATGGACTCCAAAAAGGGCCATCCCGATTCCACTTCGGAGAATACAGACTTCGTTTTCAGCCCCGCTGTGACGGTGACCGACACAAACAGGCTTCAGCGTTGGCAATGGTCCACCGACGAAGGAATGACGAACCTCATGGCCTTTTTCGGACTCTATATTGGGCTGTCATCAATGGTGTTCGGTGGTATCCAAATAGGAGAGGCCGACAAAATGGCGCTGATCGTCATTCCAATCGTCGGTTTCTTTTTCTATTTTGTATGTAAGTCCCTCATATCTAAGCTCGGCACTGTAATAGTCGTCACGGTTCAAGAAACCACTCTACTCATAGAAAAAACTCGCTACAACGAAGTTTTTGACAGAACGACTATTGAACTCTCTAAAATTAAATCTGTTGTTATTTTGGAGAAAGAGCTGTGCTTTATTGAAACGCCCAAAGATTGGTCTCATCCTCTCATCCGTTTAGAAATCGCGACCCTTTCCACGGTTGATCAATTCTGCCTTGAGAATCACATTGGTGCTGTCATCGCCAAAAAGACGGGTCAAAACCCCGATTCATTTTAGAATAAAAACAACACTCAATTTCGCTATACTTCTAGCCTCGAATTCGCTTGAACTGATAGTGAGGAAGACTCTGTGAACCGTTTCATGTGCGTCACCTTTATTTTCCTCGGCCTTGGCCTTTGGAGCGCGCCTCTCTTCGGTGTCGAGTGGGACGCGGGAGGAGTGATTTGTATTGGTGGCGGGCTCATGTTCATTGCTATGGGGATACTTGGGTTCAGTCAGAAGGACGAATCGATTGAGCAAGAGTGGAACACTGAGAAACAACAGCTGATCTTAAAATCGAGTTCTGGAGCGGTTGCTATTTTCCCCTTTGGAGCCTTCTCGACCATTGAAAGCCACTCCTATACCGTCGAAGTCAGATACGGTGATAATAAGTCTCGGACAGAAACCAGGTATGGTGTCCGAGCGATGAAGCGAGATGGAACTTTCCTCTCTGTCGACTCAGGTTATTCCTCCGAAGATCGCGCTTCCGAAGAAGCCATTCGCCTCCGACGTCTCACGGGGGTCCTCGACACGAACCGTGACAACACTGGATCCATTCCTGAGGCCGGGGAGTTTGTCTACAGCCCAGCGATGCAGGTTCGGGAAACAGGTTCCTTGCAGCAATGGAGCTGGTCCACTGATCGAGGGCTCATTCCCATTTTCACGATTCTTGCGCTCGGCATCGGCCTCTGCATTAACCTCTACGGCTTCGTCTTAACCGGGGAAGCTTCGACATACATTTACCTGCTGCTCCCGGTCATATTTCTCTTCATCTACGCCTTTATTCACCCTCTGATAAAGAATCTCGGGACAGAAAAACGCGTCACAATTCAGCGCTCGACTTTGATTGCAGAGTTTATAAAACATGAGATAGTGAAGAGCAGTGAGCAGGTTGAACTCAGTAAAATTAAGTCCGTCGTGGTCTTAGACGAAATGCTCTGCCTCTTCGAGAATCCAAAGAATTGGTCCACTCCACTCCTGCAATTGGATTTGGGGGTCCTCTCTAAGGTCGATCGGCACTGCCTCGAGAATCACATCGGCGCGGCTGTTGCACAACATACGGGTCAAGATCCGAACACTCTGTAAAGGTCAAGAATGTCTTCAAAATTGGCGGGAAGCTTCTCGATGCTCGTCGGAGCATTCACAATGCTCTGGCCGTTCTTCAACAGCTTCCCCATGAGCATGGTTTGTACCTGCATGGGGGGTGGATTGATCGCCATCGGCTTTGGCTGCCTCTTTTACGATTCGGACAGCGAATATTGGTCGACGTCTAAGACCTGGGATGAAATCAATCGCAACTATGTTGTGACTTCCAGTCTTGGGAGTGTGGCCAACATTTCCTTCGACGCCTTTGAAGGATTCCATGTCTACGATTACACAGAGACGGAAGACGAAGACGATGGCCCTATTCGTGAGGTCAAGCGTTATGGAATCAAAGCCAATAAAAAGGATGGCGGGCGCCTCGTCGTTGATAGCGACTTCGACACGATTGAAGAGGCTGAGAAAGAAATAGTTCGTCTAAGAGATCTCACTGGGGTGGACATCAAATCAGTAGATAAGCCTGAAAGCCCAAAGTCGATCATTGATAACTTTGAAGAAAAACAGGCCGAGTCCGTATACAGTCCGGCGGTCTTCATTGTCGAAACCGGCAGTCTATCTCAGTGGTCTTGGACATTGACTCCCAAGATAACTATTTTCCTCTTCATACTGTGCACTTGTGGCGGCGTCGCTATCGTCATTTCTGGCAACGTCTTCTTAGGCGGTGAGTCCCCTGGATATCTCCTTCTCCTATTGCTTGACCTCTTCTTCCTCGGGCTCGGAGTTCGTTATCTCTTTAACAACTATGGTCGGGGAAGCAAGCTGACATTGAAGGAAAACAGCATCACTGTCGAGCACTTGTGGAACTTCAATACTCAGAAGACTGAAAGCCTCGACATTAAAAAAGTGAAGGCCATTGTTTACGATCGCCACCAGCTCTTGTTTTTCGATAGCCGCAGCAATGACCGTAAGGCAGTCTTGAGCTTGAACCTCGAAGGTCTCACAAAAATCGATGGTCTAAATTTGGAAAGTCAATTGGGCGCGCTTGTCGCCAAAAAGACAGGTCAGGATGTCAATGAAATCTAAGATTTGCCTCTTCCTCTTCAAGCCCAGAGACGAGCTATTGAGTTACTTGAAAGCGGGTTTAGAAGGCGTCGCTATTGAATGGCGGGTCCCGGAGAAGATTGACGATGAGACTCTGATTCCGCTAGCCAAAGACGCTCATGTCTTCATTGGCTGGAAGCCCTCGAAAGACTTGCTCGCAGCGGCGGCGAGCTTAGAGCTGTTTATCAATCCGGGTGTCGGTGTTCGTCACTTGATGGAACCATTTCGCGAAAGCGGATTAGATAAGACTGTGACACTGGTGAACGGCCACGGGAATGCTTACTTCACAGCCCAGCACGCTGTGGCGATGTTGCTTAGTCTCATGAATCAAATTGTGCCCCATCATCGCTGGATGAGGGAGGGAAAATGGCGCTTGGGCGACAAAGAGGCGCGGTCGATTCCCTTGC
>JARGOJ010001005.1 GCA_029210225.1 Planctomycetota bacterium | reverse complement strand
GAGCATTCGATAATAGTAGGCCTTTGCGTCCTGTTTCAATTCATCGTGCTCAATGGCTAGGAACCGAAGCAGGTCATCGTTTAAGATCTCCTTGAATTTCGGCAGGCCCCGTCGGATTCGGAGCATCTTGGAATGAAACTTCTTTAATTGACCACGATAAGCTTTGTCCGAGAGCCGCTTATAACCCAGCCTGGTTCTAATTTCAGTCTCGCAATACAAACGAAACTCCTCAAGAAATTCCGGTCGTTCCATCAACTTGCATGTACGACTCAGCTCAGTGAATTCATCAATCCCTGAGTCGAAAAGTGCGCTTGCCAGGCTCTCCTTTTGAACCAATCTTTTGACTGACTCAAGATCAATTTTCAAGGTCCCCTTCAATGACCGAGTTTCTAAACTCTTGATCCTCGCTAATGCTGCTCGCCAGTTCTCCAGCTCAATATTCGTGAATATAAGGAACACTTCGACGAGCGCTTTCATCGGCTCTTTCGTTCGTCCAAACGCTTCCAAAAAGTGCTCTTTGCTACCTTGCCACCGCTCCTTTGAAAAGCTCCTCAATCCCTTACAGATATTACTATAGGGTGACTTAACCCGTGGAACCGGGCCCTCATATCCTTCGAGAAAAAGACGAATTGCTATGTGCCCGCGCTCCTCAGCGACTCCCTTCATTGGAGCCTTCGAGAAGTCCTTTTCCAAACGCTCCCACTCGCCGATCAATAATTGGCGAGATTTTTCTTTGTCCTTGTCAATGAAGAACCCGCGAGCGGCTTGCCAGAGCTGATCTTCATTGGCTTCTTTTTGTGCAAGTGATTGATATTGATCTCTGCTCTCCAACTCAATTGAGTGAGCGCGAAGATAGCTGATTGGGTAAATTGAAGAGAGGACAACAAAGAGCAACGCGAATAACAGAGCGGGTCCGGACCGGACCTTTTTTAAGCCGTGGCTGATTCTGCTTTCCGAAGAGCGCTGTATGGCTTCTTCAAGCGCATCTACAAGAGCGGTCGCCGATGAAACACGTTGCTTGGGATTCTTCTCAAAAGCCCGATTTAATGCGCGCTCGAAGCCTGGCGGAATGGAGAGCATGCTGGACAGAGGAAGCGGATCACGAGTCAATATCCGCGCAGCAAAGCTCGCTACGGAATCCGCCTCAAACGGTCTACGGCCACCGCTAAACAATTCATAGGCGAGAACTCCGAAGGCCCAAACATCAGCGGCTGGGCTCAGCTCTTGTCCCTCCACTTGCTCCGGAGGCATGTAGGCCGGTGTTCCCAAAAACTCACCCGTTTTTGTCAATTTCCCGAGCCCCTCGGATTTGGCGAGGCCAAAGTCGCCAAGGAGAGGAGAGTTGTCACTCTGACGAATGAAGATATTGGCTGGCTTTAGATCTCTGTGAATGATGCCTTGGTCGTGTAGCGCTCCGAGGGCTGAGGCAATCGGTCGCAACAACTCCAGAGCGGTTTCTAAGTCCCATGGCTTGCCCATTTCAATGAGTTCGTCCAATGGCTTGCCGTCGATGAATTCAAAGACAAGAAATGCGCAGCCATGGGCCAACCCAGCGCGATGAATCGTGACAACATTGGGATGACGAATCGCCGCGGCAAGCTCTGCTTCTCGCTGAAAACGACTGAGAGCTAAATGATCTGTTTGATCCGCTTTCATGAGCTTGAGAGCATAGGAGTTTCCTTCTTGTTGTACTTTATAGACAGTTCCCATTCCTCCTTCGCCGAGCAAGCCTAAGACTTCGTACCGCTCAAAGCGTTGGCCCACAGACAAGCGA
This sequence comes from Planctomycetota bacterium, assembly GCA_029210225.1. Lineage (GTDB taxonomy): Bacteria > Planctomycetota > J058 > J058 > JARGOJ01 > JARGOJ01. Next base: position 1,632 of record JARGOJ010001005.1, on the reverse strand, counting down.
GTGAACGCCGAAGATTGACTGGGGGAGTTGGAGCTGGGATCCGTTGAAAATTGAGACATCTCGAAGATCCCTTTCTAGGTCTATCGATTTAATCGTTGGCTGAGGGCTTGTGTTTTTTCGTAAGAAGCAGCTCTGACACCGTTTTCTTTTAACGATCTCCAGCCCAAAGAGAGAGATGGAACTCTGTACAATTTGCCGAGTGTAAGCCTGCGACAACTGACGGGTCCGATTGGAGTATGGCTAGAGCCTCTTCTTCATCGGTGGCACGAATAATAACCATTCCAAACGGCGGACTTTCGAAACAAGGACCCGCCATGAGCACTTTGCCTTCTTCAACAAGGCGAGATAAATACTGAAAGTGCTGTCCCATGACCGCTTGTTCCGAGTCGGTCATATCGCCAGGCCAGCTGGGTCGGGTTCCGAGAAGCTTACCGAAAAAGTGTTTATACTCAGTCTTTGTCATTGAGAGTCTCTCAGGGAAATTTTAAGAACAAACGCCGGGTTATGGTGAGTTTTAGGAGCTTATCGGTCGGGCAAAGTAAGTGTAATAGGCCCCAGCGGCAAAAAAGGTTCCTTCATCCTGGGACTTGAGCATGTGAGCGACCCAGGCTGCTCCCTCAGCCTCTGGAAGGATGTTCAGCGAGGGTATGAGCTTCGCGAAGCTCTTAACACTAGAGAGCCAATAGTCGCCTTCACCAGCCTCCGAGAGCAAGTAGGACTTATGGGACTTTAATTCGAAGCCGGCCGCCTTTAAGTGTCGTGGAAGTTGACGGCAAACGTCCAGGTGAGTCACTAACCCGGCCAGAAGTTTTAAATCGATGGCGCGCATCTTTTCAAAGTCTGGATATCCGAAGGTGACAGAGGCATAGTCGGCGTCAAAGATAATGAGTTGGCCGCCCTTTTTGAGAATGCGGGCGGCATCTTTGAGGCACGGAACGAGGTCGGGCACATGAGACAGTAAAGTGTGCATGACAACAAAGTCAAAGCTCGCTGTCTCGAACGGCGAGGATTCGGAGTCGACTTTTATCCATTCAATTTTCCTGCTGGAATCAAGCTCGCGAGCCTTCTCAAGTAATTGCCCGCTGAGATCGGCTCCACAGACTTTTGCCGGGATTCCGACGTGGTCGAGAATCTTCCGTGTGACCACACCAGTACCACAGCCAAGATCTAGGATCTTTATTGGCTTATTCGTAGGGATCACACTCAAATAGTCATCAATCATTCTTTGAAAGATGGGATTCGATCCGCGCTCTTCCAAACGAATTGCAATGGCGTCGAGGGTTGTTTGTGTTTGATGGTCAAGATTAGTATAGGGATCGCTCATAACTTCACCGTAATCGAAATCGGGCACCGGCTCAAGTGACGGTCACTGTTAACTGGAGATCCTTCATGTGATTGAGCACTAGGACTGGGAGAGCTGTGAATCACTGTAGAGCCAATTTCTGAGGATTCGGGTCGCGAGGGGCATCACTGGATAGGTCAGTAGGCTCGAGAGGACGACAACATTGAAGAGTAGGGCGAAGCTATCGGGCATATAAACGGTGATTGGGGACAGCAACCAGCGGAGGATATTGATAAGTGGAAAAACGCAGAGCACGCCAATACAGACCCGCTTCCAATATGGCGCCTGAG
>JARGOJ010001004.1:1653-3406 GCA_029210225.1 Planctomycetota bacterium | reverse complement strand
AATACAGCCCACAGCTTTTCTCCAATGCCCATATAGAAAAACATCACTAGATTGGCTTTCCGATCGAAGGCACTCCAATCTGTTTTATCCCAGGTACCTCAAATAGCACTCAACAGCCAACAAGGGTAAACATCGATGTCACTTGATAAAGCCTTGCAATACGCCACAACCAACCAAGAGCAGTTTCTTGAACGACTAGGCAATCTCGTACGAATTGAAGGTGTGAGCGCATGGCCAGAGAAAAAAGAGGAACTCAAAAAATCAGCTGAAGCCGTTAGACAAGAGTTAGAAAAAGCCGGTTTGGAAAATACGGCCTTACTCATCGTTGACGACGCCCCCCCTTACGCCTACGGCGAATGGCTTCACGCTCCGGGGAAACCAACACTTCTCCTCTACGCACATCACGATGTCCAGCCTCCAGGGGAAGCTGAGCGGTGGCACGCTCCTCCTTTCGAACCAACGATTAAAGAGGGTCCTGGTGGTCTACGGCTCTTCGGACGCGGGAGCGCCGATGACAAGGCCGGAGCAATGTGTCACGTCGCGGCGGTTGAATCCTGGTTGAAGACCTCTGAGGTCCTACCTTGCAATATCAAGGTCATCATTGAAGGAGAGGAAGAGATTGGCTCAACCAACCTCGCGAAATGCCTTCATACGTACAAAGAGAAACTCCACGCTGACGTCCTAGTCCTGACGGATACTGCAAATTATGAGACTGGAACTCCATCCCTCACATATAGCCTCAGGGGTCTTGTTGGATTAGACATGGAGCTTAGAACCGTCGATCATGCGGTTCATAGCGGAATGTGGGGAGGTCCCTGCATCGACCCGCTTACAGCTCTCTGTAAGCTCTTGGGTACATTGCACAAAGATGACGGCTCTATCGCTGTTCTTGGCTTCTATGACGATATCCGCGAAGTCGAGGACTGGGAGAGGAAGCGAATTCAGGGTCTCAACTACACTGAAAAGCAACTACGGGAAGAGTCAGGGCTTCTCCCTGGTACCAAAATCACTGGCGAAGCCGACCACGGTTTGCTTGAGCGCCTGTGGTTGCGCCCGACAATCACTGTCATTGGTATCGACGCCTGTCCTATCGCAACCTCAGCCAATAAACTCCTGCCGGTCGCAAAAGCTCGTCTATCCTGCCGAATTGTTGCGAACCAAGACCCTGCTAAAATCCTAGACCATTTGAAGAGTCATCTTCAAGAACATGTCCCCTTCGGCGCTGAGTTGTCGATCTCTGGAGGAGAAGGTGTTCCTGCTTGGGTTTGCGTCCCAAAGGGCCCGTCGTTTGACGCAGCCGAAAGGGCCCTTGAAGCGGGCTTTGGAAAGAAGACCGCATTCATTGGTAGCGGAGGTACCATCCCTTTTGTTGGACCCTTCGCAGAAGCCTTTGGAGGAGCACCAGCCCTGCTACTTGGTCTGGAGGACCCGTATACCAATGCCCATGGCGAAAATGAAAGTCTCCATATTGGAGACTTCTACAAACTTATTCAATCCAGTATTCGACTCTTTGATGAACTCTCTAAGCTTAAGGCATTTTAGCACTTGTGAAGAATCTGAATCATAAGGGCCTCCGAATTAGGAGGCCCTTATTTTAGGAAGATTTTCAATGAGCAATCAACTCGTCTTTCGCTGCAAGACCCAAACATGATTCCCATCTGGGACAAAAGTCACTCCCGAACCCTCCCCTTTTCCAGTGGCTACGATCCAGCCACCTTCAACTTTGCAACGATAAAGGATAGGCCCCCCGGGC
>JARGOJ010001004.1:0-1643 GCA_029210225.1 Planctomycetota bacterium | reverse complement strand
TCATTCACCATATTTGGCAGGAGACGCTCCCAATTGATTCGTTTGCTAGGCATGTCAATCATCCTCCTATAAATTATCGTCGACGATCCGCAGCTTTGCGAAGTTTTGGTCGACGGCGTTTCTTCCAAGTCTCAACATCTTCAGCCAACATTTTAACGGCCACTTTGAGTTGAGAATCCCTCTTTGCTGGCCAATCTCCTGGAGACGGCCAAATTGTTTTATGTGGTATTGCCCCATGAAGCTCCATATCTTCCCCGCTATTCAACAAATACCAGCCTCTAAATGGCATCCTTAAAAACCCAAAGTCCATGATTCGGCGCCCCCCAGTGCTAATCACACCACCCGCAGTCGGGACACCAACAACTCGTCCTCGACCCAGTGTCTTTATCGCATGACTGAAGATCTCGGCGTTACTAAAGCTGTTTTGGTTGCACAAAACAATGATTGGCTTCTTCCATGTTGCATAAACTCGCCGACCATGAGGATACCCCTGTCCTCCTCCCCGCGGTACAGTGATCGCATGATCGGGTTGTGTAAGCATCGTCAACAGATGATCTGTCGTAAATCCTCCTCCATTTTCCCGCACATCTATGACAAGGCCATCCTTTCCAGCTCCTGCAGAATACAGCTCTTCTTCAAATCTTAAGAAACTAGACCAGTTCATTCCACGAATATGTACATAGCCCAGCCGATCCTTCGATAGCGCTCTAACAGCCTCGCGATTGTCCTTTACCCACTTTTTGTAAAGCAAACTCCGTGCACTCCGATAGGAGATAGGACGAATCACGACTTTCCTTTCACCCTTCTTTCCTCGAATAACTAAAGTCATGTCTCGGTCTAATCGACCATTCAATGCGAGGGAGAGATCGAGTTCACTGTCGAGATACTGACCATTAGCAGAAAGCAGAAGCTCTCCCGCTTCAACCCTTGATCTAACTAGGGAGGCCGGACTCCCAGGTATCACATCCCGAACCTTCAGGCCCGGTCCGGTATGACTGAAATCAAAACGAGTTCCGAAATGAGCTGTGCTTTCTCGCCACTTCTGCTCCGACGACTTAGATGCTCCAAATACAGAAAAGCCAAGATGAGATCCATTGAGTTCCCCCAACATGAGACTGACAACAACTTTCAAAGCGTTGAGATCAGGCGCATTCGCAGCCATATCACGATACTTCCTGCGAATGGCGCTCCAATTCCTGTTGTTGAGGGACTCATCATAGAAGTTATCCCTCATTGCTCGCCAACAGAGATCAAACGCTGCTCGATTCCGCCCAACCAAATCAACACGTTGCGGTACACGAAATGGATAGCTCTTACTCGCCTTCGTCCGACCATCAAGAGTTGAAGGAACGCCATTAACCAGCCAAGAAATCGTATTGTTCTTTTGCCACTTGGCCCTTGAACCAAGCACCGAACTCAGCAGTTTTGGACGAGTATCGTCGGGGAGAGAAACTTTGTAGAGACCTCTCTTTCCAGACACGGTCGCCGTAAACGCAAGTGTCTTTGAATCCGGAGACCAGATAAGCCCACCCTCACGAGAATTGGGAATGGCGATCCTGCGAATTCGTTCGTGAATATCTTCAAAGTCAATCTTCACGATGACTTTCTCTTTTGCCTTTTTTGCTTTCTTTGTTTTCTTTGTT
>JARGOJ010001003.1 GCA_029210225.1 Planctomycetota bacterium | reverse complement strand
AACTCGAATCGATGACCGCAAGCTCGACCTCCAACACACTGCCCATTCGCGAGACTCATTGTCTCTCCCCTCCTGATCGCTGTAAACACCTGATTGCACGTACCCTAGCTCAAGATTCGCTTTGACTCCCTAGAGGCTGACCCATGTTGGTGAATGGTCGCGTGAGGTCATCACTGAACGGTCAGGGTCCATTCGAACTTGGAGCGAAGTTCGCTTCGATTTTTCTCTAAAACCCAGGGAGTCATATCCGTCACTTCTATACGTACTTTGTAACGACCAATCGGCAACTTATCGGTTTGAATTCGCAGCGAATGGATGAGATGGCCACTTTTCCATTCATAACGACCGGGCATCGGTTTGTTTTTGATATTGCTTGGTGTCTTCGAATTTCCTACTGCATCCAAATACCACCGGACCTGAAAATTCTGGCTCTTGCCAGATATCAATTCTGCCCTCACTGTCACGGGTTGTCCGCTACCGCGAGCCTGTGAGAGAACCAGACCATTGGCCGGCCAAACATTGTCAATCTGCTTGGCGAACGAGTACAGTTTGCGAACCATGACTTCCATGCACACAACACAGAATGGATCGACAGAGCTGCGCATCGTACACTTCACTTGGGGTCGCCAATAACCCTTTAATTGTCGATTGGCTCCTTGAAAAACATCAACCCGGCCCCTTGCCCAATTCGATCGAAGGCTTCGCTGAATCCAATCTTGCCAAGGCAAGTTCCCCTTCAGGTCTTTCCTGTTGCCGGCGGCAACAACGTTCGCACTAATGACCTGAAAGCCCCCAGTATAGGGGTTAGACGGAACATTGGGGCGTGGTTCTTTGTCATACTCGTCGGCAAGATTCCCGAAGGCATGACCTAGCTCGTGAGCCGCTGACGACAATGCCGTCTTTGGCAAAGCCGCGATGCCTCCTCCCCCCGTTGCGATGGATGCTGAGACATTCCCTATAATCAACGCGATATTGTCATGTTTCTTCGGGTAGTTCGTGTCCAATAGAAAGCGAATTCGACCTCTATCTCCGGCGATGTACGCAGAGTTGACAATACTACTGCCGAGGGCTGTATCCTTGGTCACTCCTTTAACAGACACTCCCTCCTGCCGACTTTCGAGATTCACCACCCAATAATTAATGTACGCGTCATATTCTTTGAAAAAACTCTGATTGGACAAAATCCTCACCAACGCGTTGGCAGACCGGTCAAATCCTTCTTGGCTTCGCGGATCGAGCAAGTATCCATCATTAAGTATGTATAGATCGAGACGATTACTAGAACGGCCATTTTGCCCGAGGCCCAACAGCTTGCGGAGATCTCGTCGTCGTAAAACGGGGCTTTCCAAGCGGGCGAGGGCGACATCACCAACCCCCTTAATATGTCCATATCGCCTGGCTAGGGTCTTTAGGGCACTCTTGCCTTCAATGTATTGTCCTGCGTGCATGACCTCTTGGATCCGAACCAACATGGCCAAGAGCTTCTGCCGTTGTTTCGACAGCTCTTTTGATTTCGCAATCGACGCGCTAAGGCGCCTTGCGGCTTCTTCTAAGGCTAAGGTGTCGGCTTTGACTTTTGGTGTCACTAAGCGCTTGCGAAAAATCACAAAGCCCTGCTTGGGACGAGTGATTCCGCTGATCAATGAATAAAACGTGTCGACAGCTGTTTTGCGGTCTTTTTTACGAGCATGCCAAAGAAGAATCTCGAATCCTTGCTCGGGCAGTCCCCCTTGGAACGCCAGGAACGCCTTTGCCAGAGAGAGGTTTAGGTTATGCTTGCCAACGTTTCTTACCAGTTGCAAGAATTGAAAAGTGGTCAACCACTGCCAACGCCAATAGACTGTGCCTCGATCTCTCGGTCGAAGCTCAATCTCTAAATCGGTTGCGCCGACCAGCCGCACCCAGAGATTACCAGGAAGGACGATTGACGGGACAGGCGGCGTATTTTCCCGCCCCTTTGCGACGGCCTGCTTGAAGAGCTCTTGTAGGGCTGAAATCTGTCCCCGATACCAGATGAGCCGGAAGCTTTGATTCGAATCAGCCTGCTTGGCAATGAGACTATCGAACAACGCTAATGATTCTCGAAAGCGGAAGTTCAATCCGGACTTCAAAGCCCGCCTCTCATCAAGAGCCAAAGCCCCGGGTGCCCCGGAGTTCCCTTGAACGCCAACTTGAAATTGTCTCTCCAACTCAGCTCGAAACCTGGCAAGACGGACATCAAAACCAAAGCCCCGAAAACGCACATAGATTTCACCTAGCTCAAAGAGCGCGGCCCGAGGATTGACTCTTGCGCGCCGGGTCAGATCGGCGAGCTTTTGGTCCAAGGACTTTTGAGCGTTAGAGTTCAAGTCTTTTAGAGCCACCTCAATACGTCGTTTTAGCTCCTTGTCTGTCGCCTCCTGGAGAGAGATCAATAGTAAATCATGGCTCCCTGCAAACAAGCCGCTAGACTCCATGCTCTTGGCAGCGGTCATAAAACGCTCAAGGAACTTCACCTGCTCGGTGGCATTCAATTTCTTAGACTGCTCAGCAATATGTTGAATGATCTGCGCCCGCCTGTCCTCCGGGTGAGACACTACGAATTCTTCCAACGCTCTTTGCCGCTCGGACTCTGGCAACTCTAGGATCTTGGCGAAACTCTCCGCGCCGCCGATCTCTTGAAAATCGACAACCTGGACTTTGACTGGCTTACTCTGTTTGACATTAGGTTCATCAGCCGAAGGTTTCTCCATGTATATGAAGGCAATGATCAGAGTCGCCACAATCCATAGAACAGAGATTGGAACCCATATCGACATAGGTTTATCCTCTGCCATCTCACTCCGAGGATTTGAGTTCTCTCTATTGGCATACTTTCGCTGATGAGACATAAATGAGAATCTCCAACATCATCCCTATAGGCTTATTTACATGGAACTATAGAACAAAAACGACAAGACCCTGGCATTATTCCCATCTTTGCGTCCAAAAATAGTACACTTCGATCAAATCAGAATTTATCATTGTTTAGCTTTTCATGGTAGTAGAACTTATGAGTGACAACACATCCAATGGCGAAGACTTCGAAATGATCGCAGCGGTCGAAGTAGTTGAAGAGGTCGAAGAGCTGGGTGCAGACCTCTCCCAAGCAACCAAACCGGCTCCGCCACCCCAGGCGCCGATTGCATCCTCAGTTCCTCCAGCTGCTGCTGTTCCTCCTGCCGTGGCCGCTCCTGCTCCACCGGCGGCCACCGTTGACCTCTCTCTGCTAAGAGCGCCGATACTCAATCAGAAGGAGACTTTCATTGCGACTGAGTTAGTCACACGGGGTGGCGTCAGTTTTGAAATGATGCGAAAGGTCGTGAGCTACTTGGAAACACAAGCTCAACGGCCCCTCCTACACCAATATCTCTATCAATCGAGTGCCTCTGG
>JARGOJ010000035.1 GCA_029210225.1 Planctomycetota bacterium | reverse complement strand
GCCAAGGTCTCGGCGGAGACGTCATGATCATGAACATGAAATCCGCACAGATCATGTTCTCCAGAAAAGGCAAGGTCGATCGCATTGCCCTTCTACTCAAAAAAAAAGCGTCCGTCAAAGACGTCAAAAAAGAACTTGAACAACACCTGGGACCCTCCGTAAAAATATCTCAACCTGGACAAAACACCGAACGAGCTTCCAAAATGTTAGGGAGCATGCAAGTTGGTCTCACCATGGCCAGCCTCCTCGCCCTACTCATTGGTCAATTTCTAATCTACAACACTATGACCACCGCAATCATTCGACGACGACCCGAAATAGGCATCCTCCGAGCCATAGGATCGACAAAAAAACAACTCGCCCTACTCTGGTTTGCTGAAGCCATTGCCTATGGCGTACTTGGAGCAATTCTTGGTATCGGAATTGGCCTCGGTGCCGCACAACTCTCCCTCGGTTTCTTCTCAGAAAACGTCTCCAATTTGTACGAAGCGATTGATTTACGATCCCTCCAATTCAGCCCGACAACCATCGTCCTAGGTATCCTCTCCGGACCTTTCGCAACCTCAATGGCCGCAATTCTTCCCATCCGAGAAGCCCTTCTGATTTCTCCAGTAGAAGCCGCCCGAGTCGATCTCCCTCCAAAAGATCCTCAAACTTTGGTCCAACGGCTCTTAATTGCAGGAGTCGCTCTGCTTAGCCTCACCCTTGCAATAAACAGCCAAATCGAGAGCGCTGGACTCTTCGTCGGAGCCATGCTCCAACTCGGCCTCACCCTGGGCTTTGCACTTTGTGCTCCGTGGGGCATTGTTAGGATGACAAATCTGGTTCGCCCATTCATGGGCCGGCTTCTTGGTGCCTCCGGCTACCTTGCCGGAGATAACATTGTTAAATCACCCATTCGATCCGGCATCACAGTTGCTGCTCTCATGGTCGCAGTTGGCGGAGTCCTCTCCATCTCTGCCCTTGTTTTCTCACTGAAGTCCACCATCTCTACCTGGCTTGATAATGTCTTGACTGGAGACTATTACATTTCGGCCTCATCTCCGCTCGGGGGCCAAAACGGCACACTTATTGACCGAGGCTTCCAAAAAGAGATTACAAAGTACCCCGAAGTTGAAACCTCCATCCCTATGAGATTCACCTTTGAGAACGTCGACAACGAGCCAGCCCTACTCATAGTCATGCCTGGGAATGAATTCGGCCGTCGGACGAAAGTCCCAGTTGTTGCCGGTGACCTAGACCAAGCCAGGCAAACTCTCATATCCGGCAAGGGCATCGTCGTCTCCCAAAACTTCGCAAGAATTAGAAAGAAGAACTTAGGAGATCGAATCTCTGTCTCCACTGCGAGTGGAAGGAGAGAATTCGAGATCACTTTGATTTGCGTTGATTATAGCTCCGAACATGGGACCCTCTTTTTCGACAGAGCTATTTACGACAAAGAGTACAAAGACACCCGAGTCAACACCTTCAACGTTTTCTTGAAAAAAACCACCTCAAATAAGCGAAAGAAGGAAATTGCAGAGGAGCTCCGAAATGAATTTGGCGCGAAATATGATCTCTTCGTCCTTGAGAATGGCGCTTTTCGAAGAAGTATTTTGAAGACCGTCGAAGACTCATTCAAGGTCACGTACGCCATGGAACTCGTCGCGATATGTATTGCATTGCTGGGCGTAGTCAATACGCTCTTTGCCGCCGTTCTCGAGCGAACTCGAGAGATTGGCGTTCTACGAGCATTGGGCGCCGCTCGGAATCACATTCGACTTGCAGTTGTATCCGAGGCCTTCTTACTTGGCGCACTTGCTGGAGGATTTGGTGTCGTCAGTGGTTATGTCCTCGGTTATGTCATGGTGACAACCATTACTTCCGGAGCATTTGGCTGGATCATTCCATTCCATTGGCCATGGCTAGCGAGCCTACTATGCGCCCTAGGTGCCGCTGTGCTCTCAGGTCTGAGCGGATTGATTCCTGCCGAGAGAGCCGCAACTTTAGACATTGTTGAAGCGCTTTCCTACGAATAAGAATGATCGCTCCCATAACACTCATCCGCAGGCTCAATACAATGGGCTCCATGGAGCGTAGACATTAGATAGCTCCCAAAAGGGAACAATACGTCTCGAATACCCTTTTTCCATTGTCTCCAAGCTTCTCGATAGCTCTGATAAAAGTCTTTAAACTGGTCCAAAATGGCCAATCGAAGGCCTTTATCTTTGCATGCAATTCTTGGATTTAACTTCTTTTCGAAGGGCATGTCTTTCGGATGGGAAAATGGATCCTGTCGCAAAACAGCCAATGCTCCTAAGATGCCCTTCCCCACAGCTTCCCTTTCTTCTGAGAGTTCTCTCAATCTCTGCGTTACACAGTCATTCATGAGCTTTTGAAACTCTCTTAGAGTTAGATCTGCAAACTGAGGAGGAATTGAGGTCGAAAGCTGAATGGATTGAACCTCATGAGTGTTAGGCGCAAAGAAAAGTTTCGGCCGACGCGCAACGATCTTCTCTGAGCCTACCTTTCTTAGCGAGGAGTGTAGGCCTGGCCAATCGCCAGGATCGGCGGTCAACCCAGCCTTGACTGCATTGACTAGAGTATAGACAAGCTTATCAAGGACCGCACTCCGACCAATTAAACGAACCGCGCTGTAAGGCCTCGAACTCCAGAAGTTTTCTCTACGCTTGTAGTGAATGTTCAAAGCGCGAGCGACACTGAAATTGAGGAATCTCATAAACTTCGGCAATTGAACTGTCTCAGCACCCTCAGAGAGAACAATATGATAGTGATTAGACAGAACTATAAAGCCATGAATCTCAATGCTGTAAACCTGGGCTGCCTTCGCAAGGCAATAAGCAAAAACTCTGTTTACAACAACCCCCGGAGTCAATAGGAACATTCGTTGGGCACAACGTCGTGTCACTAAATATGTCGACTTCGGCAATAACAATCTTGGAACAGTCATAATTCCCTCCATAACTTATCGTTTGAAGGTCCTCAGCATATTCCATTCCAATCAGGAAAGCCCTAGAGTCAAGGGCTCAATCGATTCCTCTTGTCGCTTATTGCGAATTTTGTGCAAATCGCGACAAGTCTGCGACGACCAAAAATCCAAACAGACAAATGAAATTCAAAGATAGACACTTGGGACGCCCCTCTTTCTACGAGGATCCCATGTGTCTATCTTTGAATTGCATGAATCCTCAAAGGATCCCAGGTGTCTGTCTTTTAGGTCAATTCAAACGGTCCTCAAACCGAGTCAAAGACTTGAAGAGCTATTGAAAGAGTTTGCGCACAACGGAGTTTAGTTCTTGAATGCGATTGTGATCATGGATCGTGAAAAAGGCAAAACTCGCCATCAAACAAGCACTTAGAACGAGTGCTCCTCGTCTTAGCCACACTCTCTCATATCTTGAACGAGCCACAAAAACGATCATTGCGACGAAGAATAATGTTGCGAACCCATCGATAAGTCGTTGCATCTGACTTGCCTTAACTTCCCTTCGAACAATAACCACTACATCTTGGCCTATTTGCTCCCAACTCCTTTGTCCAGTCCACTCTACCGCTGTTGACGTCTTCATATTTATGAACTCCAAATCAACATAGACCCCAGAGTGATCTGAAAGGTGGGACCGAATACCATCTCCTAACTCCACATCCCCCCCAAGGATGACCGCTCCTCCCAAGCTATTAATCTTGCTCACACCGCTTGAACGATAGAAGACCGCATCAATTCCCTGCTTCTCCCTCGCGGCAATCAAGTGACTACGCCCCAACAGCATTTCACATGCGAGAGTATCCCAACGACGATTGATATCGCCTACTAGAACAATAGGAACTTCGTTCATCCACTCAATTGACGATTTCTTCTCCAACTCCGGCGCGCCAAGAAAATCACTGATCTCCAACAATTGAGATATCTGCTCAGCTTCATATTCACTCCCTCCATAGCTTGCATGGACATGAGTGTTTATGAAAGCAAGCGGGCCAAACGGAGTTTTTAGAAGAATTGCGCCGATCCCCTTGCCTGCATAGTAGTCACCATGTTGAACAGCCTTCGGATTCCCGGCCAGGGCAAACTCGCGAAACGCACTTTTCTGGATCGGAAAACGCGAGGCTATGAGCAGCCCGCCGCCTGTCAAACCGTCAAAACGCTTTGCATAAGGGAAGCCAACATCTTTTAGAGCGGCTTCAAAGCTTGGCACATCTCTCGGATCCCATAATTCCTGAATCGCAACAATATCCGCCTTAAACTCCTTCAAAGCCTTTGGAATAGCTTGAAGACGGAGATCCTTGTGAGGAGTACCCGGAATCCCCCAAATATTGAAGGTCATAACTCTTAACTTGTGACTCTCTTCACCATGAGCCTGAGACGGGCAAAACAGTAAGAAGAAAAAGCCAAAAACACTCAATAGGAGCTTTGTTCTCATAAGATAATTTATGCATCCAACAATCACCCTTTTCAATGATTGCAACCCAGCAAAATTTAAGAATCTCAGCTTGAAGGCCACAAATTTCCAGCTCAACCCAAGCTCACACAAAACACAATCCCCTAAAAAGGAGAGACCGCGAACGGAATTAATCGCTCGCGGCCCGAGAATGGAGGCGTGGTGTTTCGATACATAAAGTTAGTCTGACTGACCATTCATATTATGGCGAGACTTCGAGCGCAATGTTTGCCCTCCTCGCATGCTCCGCTTCGGGCGCAATTGTGATCGCCCTCCAAAATGCCTGAAACGCTTCCCCTGTTTAGGATTCCAGCGACGGGCTTTCGGCTTCCCTTCCTGCTTCTCCAACATAAGCTTCAACACGGCCATGTAAAATTTTAACTGTTCCAAGGCGATCCCTCCCAACCTATTGTTCTTCTACTCTTTTTTCGGATGCGGCTCTTTTTTACATTGAGGCATTCCCACAAACTTTCTTCAACATGGCTCCAATTCTCAGAAAGTTCAAGGTCATCACGCACACAACATCAAAATTCCTTCCAGCTTTTTCATCACAACCAAAAAACCCTAATCTCTCCATTTGTTGTACGCTCTTTATACCGATCTGGGAAGAGCCTTAAGAAATCTCCCTCAGAACACTCAACTGCGACAACAAAGCAGTCGTCGCCGTCTCAACTCTCAAAATCCTCCTCCCAAGTGTGACTCTCTCAAAACCCATGTCCACAAGTTGCTCACATTCGAAGGGCAACCAACCACCTTCAGGCCCTATTGCGAAAGCAACAGGACGACACCTGGGACGAATCCGATCCAGGCGACACTGACCATGAGGATCAGCCAATATTTTCAGGCTCGTATCCGCAAAACCGTCCTTGAAAAATCTCATCAAGGCCTTGAAACTCTCCAAAACAGTAACCTTTGGTTCCCAGGTATCAACACACTGCTCCAATCCTAGGTGTAGGTATTCACGATAGTTCTCATTCTTCAGAACCTTCGTCTGCAAGTAGCTCTTCTCAGTTCGTGCTGCCTTTACAAAGACAAAGTGCTCGACTCCCAAAGTCGTCCCTTCAAACAGAACTTTCTTCAAGGTCTGGGGTCTTGGCAAAGCAATAACAAGCTTCGTGCTAGAACGTGGCGGCGCTTCTGGATCGAACTCACAACGAAGCTCCAACACTCCTGAGTCTAGCCTTTCAACAACTCCCCGCCCCAGCGGTCCATTTAGGCGTCCGATCTTTATGGACGTCCCAGGTGTCGATTTAAGAACCTTAGAAACGTGGTTGGCAACTCGCCCCGTCAAACGAGCTTTCGTCTCGCTAACAAAGTCTGTGTCTTTTAGAAGGACGATGTTCACTATTCTTCTCCAGATGCCAACACAATCAGTATGATAGGCGCCCTCACTAGACCCTTATCAACCTCTAACTGACGTTGCGAAAACTCATGACTCAAAAAAAGCCCGTTATCTCAAGAGACCTAGCGCGCGGAAAAAGTGCTCGCGACGGTGTCTTCTACATTGACCGCAAGACCAACGAGGTTTGCGAGGAGCTGGTCTTTGGCCGCGGATTTATGGAGTTCTTCTACGAAAACTCCTTTGGCCGATTTTTGACCAAAGTGTTCTTCATCCGGCGTCCCTTTAGCGCGATATACGGTATTTACAACGATAGTCGACTTTCAAAACGAAAAATCAAAGGATTCATTTCCTCTCTCAGCATTCCTCTTGATGAAGTGATAGGGAAGCCTGAGGATCATAAAAGCTTCAATGACTTTTTTGCCCGGCGCTTGAAACCCGAAGCTCGACCCTTCCCTGAGGACCCAAAAGCTCTCCTTAGTCCAGCCGACGCTCGAGTCTTAGTCTTTGACAAGATTTCAACGGACACACTTTTACCTGTCAAAGGGCACCCAATCCCCGTCGATGAGCTCCTCGCTGACTCCACCATGGGTGCTCGTTATCACAATGGCGGCGCCGTCATTCTGAGGCTTTGCCCTTCAGATTATCATCGCTTTCACTTTCCAGCGAGCGGGACACCTGGGACACCAAGATCGATACCTGGGATCTATCATTCCGTCAGCCCATTTGCGCTGGAGAAGGGCTTGGATGTCTTCTGCAAGAACCATCGTGTCGTGACAGAATTATCCTCCGATCACTTTGGCAAGCTCGCGCTTATTGACGTTGGTGCTTTATGTGTTGGAGCGATCATCTCCACCTTTACTCCAGGGAAAGCTGTTGAGCGAGGTGAAGAGAAGGGATACTTCAAATTTGGAGGATCCACGATTGTGGTGTTGACTCAGGAAGGTCAAGTTCAGTTTGACGAGGACCTTCTTCACAATACCCGGGACGGTTTTGAGACTCTCGTTCAGATGGGTCATCGATTAGGAATTGCGAAAAACTGAGGTAAGCATGTCTAAGCTCGAAGGAAAACTTGTCATAGCCCAGGGAGGTGGTCCCACCGCGGTCATCAACCAGTCTATTGTTGGGGCGGCGCTGGAGGCGAGGAAGTTCCCCCAAGTGCATCGCGTCTATGGCGCTTGTCACGGTCTCGCGGGAATTCTATCCGAGGACTTCCTCGACATGACCCAAGAGACCACTCATAACCTTGAGAGAGTGGCCGCGACCCCCGGTTCAGCCCTTGGCTCAACAAGGATGAAGCCCGAGCCTGGTTTGTGTAAAGAGATCTTCAAGGTCCTTAAGGCTCACGACGTTCACTACTTCTTCTATGTCGGGGGCAACGACTCCTCCGATACCTGTCGCATTGTGAATGAGGAGGCGGATCGGGCTGAATATGACTTGCGTTGTATTCACATTCCAAAAACGATCGACAATGACCTTGAGGCGAACGACCATACACCAGGCTTCGGCTCGGCTGCACGTTTTGTCGCTGGGGCCTTTGCCGGGGTCAATTTGGACAACAGAGCTCTCCCAGGTGTCTATATTGGTGTTGTTATGGGGCGTCACGCTGGCTTTTTGACGGCAGCGGCGGCCCTTGGCAAGAAGTATCCTGATGACGGGCCTCACTTGGTCTATCTCCCTGAGCGGGCTTTTGACATTGAGAAATTCACTGAGAATGTGAAGTCGGTCTACCATAAGCATGGGCGTTGTATTGTCGCGATCAGCGAAGGAGTCCATGACGCGTCCGGAGCACCGATCATTACCAAGCTTGTCAAGGAAGTGGAGCGGGACGCTCATGGCAACGTTCAGCTGTCGGGAACTGGAGCTTTAGGAGATTTGCTCGCGAATCACTTGCGATCTCACACGAATATCAAGCGAGTACGTGCGGACACATTGGGCTATTTGCAACGCAGCTTTCTTGGCTGTGTCTCTGATGTGGACCAACACGAGGCTCGTGAGGTTGGTGAGAAGGCCGCGCAATATGCGTTGTGGCATGACCTCGATGGATCCGTGGCGATTGAGCGGACAGGGAATTACTCTGTTGATTATCGCCTGATTAAATTCGAGGAAGTTGCGGCAAAAACTCGGGTGATGCCTGCGTCCTTCATCACTCCCTGTGGAACGAATGTCACGAATGAGTTCTTTCACTACGCTCGTCCCTTGGTTGGCTCAGGTTTTCCTATGCCTTCTAGAATTCGCGCTCCTAAAGTGACGAAATTGATCCATACAGATTGATTCTCTAGGGAGTTGAAAGCGCGTTAATAAAGCTTTTTAGGTCATGAGTCGAAGGGGATGGGGTTGACCATGAAGGGTCGCTGTCGTCCCCTTCGGTTATGCTGGGTACTTCGGATTCTTTTCCATTCGATTGAGGAGCAAATAAGTGGGTATTCCCGTGGCGATGATTGTCGGTGCTCTCCTTGGAGCATTGGCCTCATTCATCACTTTCTTCCTCCTCGCTAAACGCTACAAGATTGCGTCACGAATCGAGTTGGGGGAGACATTACTAAAGAATCTCCATGACACGCACGATCAAGAAGCAAAGTTGCTTTCGGAGACGAATGAGCTCCTTGGCAAACAGGAAGACACCCTGAACGAGTCTCGTGAGCGACAAGGTCGCCTTGAGAGTCTTCTCGTGAGGGCTGAGACGGCCCTCTCAAAAGGTCGTGATATCTGGGGGGGCTTGGAGGAGAGACACTCTGTTTTGGATGCTCGTGAAGAAGAGCTACACCAACGAGAGAAGGACCTTGAGCGCCAGGCATCTGAGATAGAGGCTTTGAGAACGAAGATCAGCGGTTGGACAAAAAACGAGGCTGAAGAGGCTTGGTTAGAGGAATTGTCGGCTTTGAACTCTGAGAGAGAGAGCCAGTTATTAACTTTGGATCGAGAGCGATTAACAGTTCAAAGGCAAGAAGAGGCGCGGAATATACTCGTGACGGTGTTGCAACGCCAAGGGGTCGAGCAGGGATTGGAGCGCTGTGTCGATTATGTCGATTTGCCTGGGGAAACTTATAAGTTGCGTTTGATTGGTCGTGAGGGGCGAAACGCGAGGGCTTTTCAGCGGGCTACTGGGGTTGATTTGTTAATCGATGACACACCTGGGGTCGTCGTTGTCTCTTGTTTTGACCCGATGCGTCGGGCTTTAGCCTGTCGGTCTTTAAGCGAGTTGTTTCAGGGCGGGTCAATACACCCGGGACGGATCGAAGAGCTCGTTCAGGCCACTCGTAAGCAAATGGATGAGGACGTTTTGGAGACAGGGCAGGCTATTGCTAGAGAGGCTCAAGTCTTTGATTTGAGTGAGGAGATGTTGATTGTTTTGGGGCGGCTTCAGTATTGCCAATCATATGGTCAGAGCTTGTTGAATCACAGCGTCGAGGTGTCAAGACTGTCAGGGTCTTTGGCGGCGGAGTTGGGTCTGGACCCTGTTTTGGCCAGGCGTTGTGGATTGCTCCATGATGTGGGACGAGCTCTAGAGCACGATTTGGATATGAAGCATGAGGATGCTGGGCGACGTTTCGCAGAGCGTTGTGGGGAGAGTGATCAGGTCCAGCAGGTGATCGCTGGTCATCATGCGATTGAGTTTGAGGATGCTTATACTTCCATCGTTCAGATCGCTGATCGGATGTCTTCGGAGCGGCCTGGAGCGCGTTCTCAAAGTATTCATGAGCATGTGACGCGCTTGTCAGAGATGGAACAGATTGCGGCGGCCCATCCTCATGTTCAGAGTGCCTTTGCATTTAACGCGGGTCGAGAGTTGAGCGTTTTTGTGAAGGCTGAAGATGTCAGCGCTCGGGTCGCGACGAAGCTTTGTCGGGAGATCACGAAGGATTTGGAAGCGAAGTTAAAGCATCCGGGCACGGTTCATGTGACTTTGACTCGGGAAACCTTGCTTAGAGAAAAAGTGGGGTAACGGCGAATGGTGCTTCGAGGAAACAATGGTTCCAACCGGCCAAGATTAAGGCCTCTTCCCCCCAGCGCGGGACGAAAGCGACCACGTCCTGGGCTTGCTCCTAAGACTTCAGCGCGGGGGGATGGGGTATCCCATGTGTCGGGTCCGGCAGCCGTTAAGAAAGTCGAAGCTTCGAAGCCTGAGCGGGCTTTCTTCACGGTCACAGAGGCGGCCTTAAAGGTTCGTCAGGTTGTTGAGGATGCTTTTCCACCGCTTTGGATTCTGGGGGAGGTTTCAAGTTTTCGTCAGCCAAGGTCGGGGCATATCTATTTCAGTTTGAAGGATGGCCGATCCTTGTTGCATGTGGTGATGTTCCGAGGCTCATTTGGGTCGGGTTTGCCGGTTCCTTTAAAAGATGGCATGGAGGTTTTGGTATTAGGGCGTTTGTCGACTTATGAGAGGGGCAGTGAGGTCCAGGTTATTGCGCAGCAGATTGAGCCTCATGGTCAGGGTGCTCTTGAGCTGCAGCGAGAGGCATTGGAGAAGAAGTTTGCCAAGGCGGGTTTGTTTGCTCAGTCTCGTAAGAAGCCCCTGCCTCGTTTTCCAAGAAGGATTGGCATTGTGTCTTCGCCCACGGGGGCGGCGATCCGGGACATTCTGACGACTTTGGATCGTCAATGGCCATTGCTAAACATTGTGATTGCTCCTGCGCGAGTTCAGGGAGTGGGTTCTGCGGAGCAGGTTGGAGAGGGTATTGACGCTTTGAACGCGTTGCAGCCTCCTCCAGATGTGATCATTGTGAGTCGGGGAGGAGGAAGCGTTGAGCATCTTTGGGGCTTTAATTTGGAGCCAATTGTTTTGGCGATTGCTCGAAGTGAGGTGCCGGTCATAACGGGGGTTGGCCATGAGGTTGATGAGACCTTGGCTGATTTGGTTGCTGATGTTCGAGCGGCGACGCCGACAGCGGCGGCGAAGGTGGCGGTTCCGGAGTTAGCAGAGTTAGAGAAGTATTTAGGGGAGAGTGAGCGCCGCTTGAAATTGGCTTTGCGGCGACAGTTGGATCATGCTCGGCAACGTTTGGATGAGATCCAGGAACGGTATGACTTTCGATCGATAAGGTCTTTGTTGAAGCGTCAGCGGCAGGGTTTAGATGAGTTATCAAGCCGTTTTGACCGGAGTGTTCGTCAGCGATTGCGCTTTGAATTTGAGCGGCTTTCTGCCCTTGAGAAGTCTTATGCTTTCCGCGTTGTCCCTGGTCAAATGAGAGAGAACAGGCGTTTGCTGGAGAGTCTCGGAGAGGGCCTAGATCGATCCATTTCTGGGCGTTTGCAGGAAGGGCGGGGACAGCTGAAGCACTTGTCACTGGAACGATTGCAGAGCGCGATGGTGCGTCAGCTGCAGAAAGGTCAGGAGAAGATGGCTCAGACAGCGGCGAAGTTGGAGGCTATGAGTCCATTGAAAGTGTTGGCTCGGGGTTATGGGATTGTTTTGAAAGAAGGCTCAGTTGTTAAGGATGCTACGGACCTAGTCGAGGGTGATGTTTTAGATATACGTTTATCTCGGGGTCAGGTTCGGGCTCGAGTTGAGGATAGTTCTGAGATTAGAGGTAAGGAAGGAGTTGAATGACTATGAAAAGAGACAATAAATCGGCGACGGCGGTTGCTGCGACTTTTGAGAGTCAGTTGGGTCGGTTACAGGAGTCATTGAAGCGACTGGAGCGGGGCGATTTGAGCTTGGATGAGTCCTTGTCGGAATATGAGCAAGGGTTGAAGATGTTGAAGTCTTGCTATAGCTATTTGGATGAAGCGGAACGAAAAATTGAGTTAATGACGAATACTGAGGCTGGAGGAGCAAAGTTGCAGCCATTCCATCATGAATCCTGGGAGCCTCGTAAAACGGGTCCTTCATCGAAGTCATAAGATTCCTTGTAAATGTAACGGCAGGTAGGCTTGTATTTTTTGCATGGAGAGTTCGGGCAAACGACATTTAAAAAAGAGCGTATGGAGTAAATAGATGTGGATATCCCTGGAGATCTCACTATTTTTGTAGCTTGATTGAATGTTTGCTCCCCGATTCCCGTCAGAGCGGAAATGGTCTGACAAAGCCAGGATTCATCGATTGCTCCTGAAAGGTTGCCTTAATGAAGATTCAAACGCTTCTTGTAACAGCTTCGCTCTGTTTATTTTCTTCGACATGTTTTGCCCAGGGATTGCCGAGTCCTAAAGAAATTGATCGACGTATCAAAGAGGGACTAGCAACGTTACCTGATACTACGGCCGAGCTGGAGGGTGTTCTTAAGTTCACCTACAAGGCCATTCCAAGTGACCCCAAGGCCATAGCCAAACTTGCCGGGGCTGATCAGGGACTCCCTCCTGGAATGGACATCGACGCGATTGCCAAGCAGTACGGCCCGATGATTCAGCAGAAATTGAATCAGCACTTGCAGGTTGCTGGCACCTTGGAAGCCTTTGAAGAGGTCAAAGTCAAGTCCAAGAAGATTTCAAAGGGCAAGCACAAGTTTGGCTTTCTTTTCAAGGGACAGAGCATCGCTGGCATGGTGATTTATGTTGGCAAAAAGAAGGTCCTCCTCAAGTTCAAATCAAAAGGCGTCAAGACTCCCGCTGAAGCCCTCAAGATCGTTGTTGAACGCGATAAAAAGAAAACAGACCGCGTTCATGTTGGCTTAGCCTTCCTGAAACAAGTCTCAAAGTCTCGGGAATACTTCAAAACGAGTGCCGCTAAGTAAACCCAAAAAAACAGCCTATAGAAATAGAAAGAGGAGCCCGCCAGGGCTCCTCTTTCTATTTCTATAGGCTGTTAATCACAATGCGTGCAAGGTTTGATTCTTCATTGACAGCAGAAGCTCAAAACCCGTCCCAGGTATCCAAAAAAGCCTCAATCAACAAACAATCCCAGGTATCCAAAACCGTCCCAGGTATCGCCCAAAATCATCAAGAACGCTTCCCAGCCCCCCCCTGTTTCTTCCTCTGACTCGCAAGAGTATTGCGCTCCCAAAAAACACCCTTAGAATAACCCTGTATGTCATGACCGACACCAGCACCATGCAATCGCTTCAATGACAACAATGCATACTCCTCGTTCAACTCCAGTCCCAGGTATCGCCTCCCAAGCTTCTTCGCGACCACAGCGCTACTCCCACTCCCTAAGAAAGGGTCCAAGATAAAATCCTTTTGATCGCTACTTGCCAGGATCAGCTTCGCCAGGAGCTTTTCACTCTTTTGCGTGGGATGGTCTGTATTCTCCGGCATCGACCAGAAGGGGATGGAAATGTCTGTCCAGAGATTCGAGGGATGGGTATCTCGAAAATTCCCGGAGTCGGTCTTCTCCCAATCTTTCGGCTTCCCATTCGCGTTCTTATAGGGAGCGATAACCCGCCGCCGTAGCTTGACTGCGTCAACATTGAAGGTGTATTTGTCTCCAGCGGTGCAAAACCAAATGTCCTCGCTAGAGTTCTTCCAGTTCCGCTTACTACCTCGTCCCTTCTCTCGTTCCCATGTCACTCGATTGCGAACCACGAAATGACGAGACGCCGCCTCAAAAATCGAATGAGAACTCCGCCAATCTCCACATATGTAAATGGTCGCGGTCTTCTTCAGGCAAGGCTTCAAAGCTTGAAGCACTCCATCCAACCACTCTGTGTAATTGGCCACCGTCCGCTGAGAAAACTTCCAACCGTTGAAGGACTTATCCATGTTGTACGGAGGATCTAAAAACAACAAATCGACAAAAGCCTCTGGAAACAAAGGGAGCCATTCACGGTGATCCCCGCAAATGACTCCCTCAGGTGCTTCTATAAACTTGCCTTGCTCCGGCCGAGGAATGAGACGAGGAAGCAACGTCTCTCTATCACCATCCTCCAACACAATCGTCCGATTTCGCGGGGCACGCTTCTTTTTAGCCAAAACTCTTACCTTTGAAATCAGCGAATGTTGACGACACAACCCTTCGGTATGTAATCGAACAACTCTTCCACATTGCCATTCCGCATACGAATACAACCCATAGAAGCCGCTGTACCGATCGAATTAGGATACTTCGTTCCATGAATACCAAAGCCAGAACACTCCTCTGTGCGATTAAAGCCCAACCACCGTGTGCCTAGAATGTTCTTCTCATGACCAAAGGGATAAACACCATCTGGACCATACCAAGTTGGCTTGATGATTCTCTCTTCGATGGTAAAGCGACCCACTGGAGTCCGGTCTTCTTTGCCAATAGCAACATTGAAGTGCTTCAAAACGTCGCCGTTATGAGTCAAAACCAACTCAAAACGCTCCTTTGAAATCTCAATAGCGAATGTTCCGGAAAAGAAGCGAAGACGCTGCCCAACACGAATCATGGACGACTTCAACTTATTGATCCGCTTCAACGTCAACCAACTCACACCATTCTTCTTAGCAATGGCTCCAAGACTATCCCCAGAGACAACCTTGTATATCTCAATGCCCTCAACAGGCTTCCGAGAATAGAGGTATTTCTTGTTCACCTCTTCCAGACGCTTCACCATTGCTCCTCGATCCGCCTTCGACCAACTGGCAAAGAAGGCCCGGCTGTACGCCTTGCGAGCTCCCAGGTAATCCTGACGCTTCCAAGCCAACGCTCCGGTCTTCTTGGACGTCGCTGCAATCGAAGCCAACTTCGCCTTGGCCTGAGAAGCCTCCTGAGTATCTGGAAAATCCCAAAGAACCCGCTCCAACTTGAATATCGCCCTCACCGGGTCCGCGGCAAACTCTTTATTCGCCTCCGACAAGCGATCACGAGCCGCAGCCGGATCAAGAGATGGACGCTCCGCTTTCACCTTCTTTGGAGACGCATCCTTCTCCGCTTTATCCTCTGGGTTTGACTCAAAAGATTCCTCAGGAGCAGCCGCTTCTTCAGCTTGCCCCCCGGTTTTACTATCTTCAGCCGATGCCTGGGATAGAATCGCTCCATCCTGACCCGCTGTCTTGTAGTGGTATGCGCCGCCGATCGCCACCGCGAACGCCATAAATAAAACTGTGTTTGAAAATAATGACTTCATAGCTTTGCTCCTCAAATATCACGGACATATCAGGAGAATCGGCTCGCGAGCTTCTTTATCTTGACGCTAAGTTCATAAGAAGTCAGGATGCCCCGCTATGAAAAATTGGCTACGAAACCTGAAGCGGCAAAAACTCCGAAACTCCCTCACAATCTCAGGTGTGGCCCTCGGCATTTTTACCCTCGTCATCCTCGGCGCCCTCGGCGAACACTTCCGCTCTATGGTCGAAGACTCCCGAGATTACACCCGAGGCATGATCCGGCTCTTCACAAAAACCAACAAAGATGGAATCAACGTCGGCATCACAAAAGAGACCTTAGACAAGATCCGGGCCATGGACGAGGTCCTCCTCGTCGAACCGGTCCTCACCCTCTGGCTCAACGGCTTCGACCTCGAAAGTGACCCCCTCGGCTTCATGAACCCCGGACCCCTCGTTCAAGGCCTCAATGAAGAACACGCCCAAACCCTCCGAGCCAAAGTCAAAATCCTGGACGGTCGCTGGATCAGAAAAGGCGACAAACACCACGCCATGATCGCAGAGTGGCTCGCCCTCAAACGAGACCTCAAAGTCGGCGGAAGCGTCACCATTCGTAATAAAGAATATAAGGTCATCGGAATCTACCTCGCCCCAGATGTCCCCCTCATTCCCTCAGGCATCGTCCCCTATAAACCCCTCAACGACGACTTCATAAAACCTCAGCTTGACCGCGCTCAAAAATTCTTCAAGAACATGAGCAAGCGCCCCGCCTTCAAAATGGCCGCCCCCTTCATCAAAGCCAATAAGCTCGACAAAGAACTCTCACAAAGCTTCGTCCGCGAACAGCAAAGCCTCTATCGCATGTACGACGTCATCCCCAAAGACCGCAGCGACGCCGGAACCAACGCCCTCGCCCAAAAACTCCGCGAAGAATGCCCAGAACTCGCCGTCATCGACCCCGACGGCTTCGCCGAAAAGATGGAGAAAGCCGTCGCCAGATTTATAGTGTTAACCGCCATCATGACCATCATCTCAACCGTCGTCGGTGGACTCCTCATCGTCAACACCATGGCCATGGCCGTCATTGAAAGACGCAAAGAGATCGCCATAAAAGCGGCCATCGGCGCGACCCCCAGACAAATTGTCTTGGAGTTCCTCCTTGAAGCCGGCGCCATCGGACTCATCGGCGCGGTGATAGGGATTGCTCTCTCGGTCCTCACCATCCACCTGGCAGAACCCGCCATCCTTGATCGCCTTGAAAACGGCGCCCGAATCTTCCACCTCACTCCTCGCCTTCTAGTCCTCGCTGCGTCTTATGGCATCGGAATGGGGGTCCTCGCCGGCTCCCTCCCTGCGAGTCGCGCCGCTCGCGTTGACCCGGCCTTAACCCTGCGAGGACTTTGAACCATGACAAAGGAAACGGCCATCTATTGCTCAGGGCTGACCAAAGTCTATCCAGCTCCCGAAGGCCACCTCGAAGTCCATGCTCTAAGGGGCTTAGACCTTGAAATCAAAGTGGGAGAGCAGGTCGCGATCACAGGTCCTTCCGGTTGCGGCAAGTCTTCTTTTCTCAATATCCTCGGCACTCTCGATCGCCCGAGCGCTGGACAAGTCAAGGTCTTCGGGCAGAGCATTGAGGATCTCAATCCCAAAGAACGCGCCCTCTATCGACGAAATACAGCGGCCTTTGTCTTTCAACAGTTTCACCTGATCCCCACCCTTACTGCTCTCGAAAACGTCTCCCTGCCTCTTCACTATGCCGGGGTCAACGCCGAAGAAGCCCGAGAGCGCGCAGATAAAGCCCTCGCCAAGGTGGGCCTTGATCATCGAAAAGGTCACCTCCCGGCCTTGTTATCAGGGGGAGAACAGCAAAGAGTCGCCGTTGCTCGGGCTCTTGTGACTGAGGCCCGACTTTTACTTGCCGATGAACCCACAGGGAACCTTGATGGCGCGACCGCCAAAGACATAATGGCCCTCCTCTTGGAAAGCATCGGCGATCAAAGAACCCTTATTGTTGTGACTCACGATCCTGAAATCGCGGCTCAAATCGGACGCCGTATTCAACTTCGTGATGGACTAATCGAAAAAGACGAACTCTCAAAGAAGGTTGAATCATGACTCAAAACCGCCAAGTCATCTCCACAGACAAAGCACCTCCTGCTATTGGTCCCTACTCTCAGGCTATCGTCGCCAACGGCATGGTCTTTTGCTCCGGCCAGATCGGGATGACCACAGACTGCGAAATAGTCCCAGGGGGCGTTGAAGCAGAAACCCGGAAGTCTCTAGAGAACCTCAAAAAGGTCTTATCTGCCGCTGGAACGAGCTTCGCGTCCGTCGTTCAGGCCACCTTGTTCTTGAAGAATATGGCGGACTTTGGCGCCGTCAACGCGATCTACGCCGAGTATTTCCCCAAAAATCCTCCCGCCAGAGCCTGCGTTGCGGCGGCTGAGCTTCCTAAAGGCGCCCTCTTTGAAATCGCGGTCACAGCGCTTGTTGAGTGAGGAAAAACGCCATCCTTGACAAGCCTCGCGTATACTGCAACTATGGCGCCTCACTCTCCGTCCCTGAGGTCAGGGCGCCCATTTGAGGATCATTATGGATCAGGAACTCACTGAGATTCGTATAAAGAGGGTCATTGGACCCACAAACACTGGCTACGCCATCCTTCTCGGTGATGAAGAGAAGACCTTCGTGATGTTTATCGGCATCTATGAGGGAACAGCGATCATCCGCGAACTCAATCATGAAGAGCCCATCCGCCCTCTCACCCACGAGTTAATGGTCTCCATTTTTGATGGATTTGCTCTGAAAATTAAGCACATCATCGTCACAGAGATTGTCGACAACACCTTCCGCGCCTCCCTCATCATGGAGCAAAAATGCGTCGATGAAAACGGCGATTGGAACGGCAAACGAAACGAAGTCCATATTGATGCGCGGCCCTCCGATTGCCTTGTCCTCTCACTCAAAGAGAAGGCCAAGCTCTATGCAACCAAAGAGGTCCTCGACAATGTGCGAGATATATCCGAAGATTTCGACTTCTCCCCATTGCTCCCCGGATGGTCAGGGTCGTCCCTGGCGAAAGACCTCTTCAATCTAAAAGATTTAGACATCACAGGTCTTCAGGACCTCCCCGGTCTATTTGGAGAAGAGGAAGAAGAGGACTAAGGACTCGTATGGGAATTAACAACATGGTTTTGGGATTGACAGGAAGTGGACAGCAAGGCATGAGGAGGGCGCATAGCGGGCTATGCAACCGACGATGGTCCGTCACTACGGGAACGAAGGGGACCGCTTCATGGCGGTTCCAAAAGCGGTCGTTAATTCCCGTGCGAGTCCCAGGTCGATCCTCTTTGAGAAATGACTTTAAAAAGAGCGCGTAGTTCGTTAGAAGACCGTCATTATGAAGAAGGTTTCCTTTATTACACTTGGCTGCAAAGTCAATCAATACGAAACACAATCCTTCCGCGAGAGCTTTATTGGTGGGCCCTACCAAGAAGCGGAAGATGGTGAAGCAGCGGACGTCTATGTCGTCAACGCCTGCGTCGTCACCCATCGCGCTGAGAAAGAATCGCGCTCTGTGATTCGCCGCGCCTTAAGAAAAAATCCCAACGCCAAGGTCATCGCGACCGGTTGTCTGACCGAAAAAAGCAAAGCGATGCTCAGTGAGATTCCCCAGGTCACTTTGGTGGGTAATGAAGAGAAGAACCAAGTTCCTTTCATCACTAAAGATCTCCCAATGGCCTCTGTGCCAAAGCCTTCTTCCGTTCAGGGAATGAAGATCTCCGGCTTTGGCGGGCGCGCTCGAGCCTTCGTGAAAGTCCAGGATGGATGCGCCCTCAACTGTACCTTCTGCATTATTCCAACGGTTCGCGGTGGTCTTCGAAGCCGAAAGATCGCTGATATCAAAGCCGAAGCGGAAGACCTCGCTCAAAATGGCTTCCGTGAGATCGTTCTAACCGGCGTTCACCTCGGTCACTTTGGTCGGGGCAAAGGCGAGAAAGAACGCTTCCCAGAGTTGCTGGCAGAGCTGGCTAAGGTCTCGGGCATCGAACGCATTCGTCTCTCTTCCATTGAGTCTGTCGAGTTAAGACCGGCGGTTTTGGATGTTCTCTGTAGCTCACCAAAATTTGTGCCCCATTTTCACTTGCCTCTCCAATCTGGCAATGACCGTATCCTTTCCCTAATGAAGCGTCGCTACACGGTTTCGGAGTTTATGGCGGGGGTTGAAGAGTTATGGCAGCGCTTTGAGCGTCCTTCTCTTTCGACGGATGTCATCATTGGTTTTCCTGGGGAAACCGACGCTGAACACCAAGACACTTTGAAGATCATGCGAGAGGCTGGATTTGGCCGGAGTCATGTCTTTAGCTACAGCGATCGTGAGGGAACACCGGCGACCGCTATGACGCCAAAGGTTCCATCGAAGGTCATCAAAGCTCGCACTCGTGAGGCGATTGAGCTCGGAAATCGCTTGGCGTGGCGTTACTCAAAGCTTTTCCTTGGTCAAAGCGTCAATGTTCTTGTTGAGAAAAAAGAGCCGGATGGTTTGCTTTCAGGGTATAGCGAGCGCTATGTGAGAGTTCAATTTAACGCGCCTTCAGACAAGGATTGCCGCGGGGAAATTGTTCCCGTAACATTGACTGAGATCGATGAAAAAGGCGATGCGCGGGGCGAATGGCTTGCCACAGAAAAGTATGACAAGCTCCTGACCTGTCCATGACAAATCCTTGACCTAAGCCCTGCATGCTAGGAGGGTCGCCTAGTTCTGGCTACTTTAGTCAGGCGGGCTTGGGAACATTAAGGGTGGAAGAGTGAAGATTCGCGCAAGATTGGACTCAAAATTACGACTCCTTTGTTAGGTCGTCTTTTTCAGAGTTTAAAACGAAATCCAGGCGGGAAGGTATTCACCCTGTGACCAGCGATTATTTGGCCGAATTGGGGTTCTTGGCACGGCAGCTTCGTTTCCAAGGAGAACTTGATTCTTCTTTGGGCTTGCTCTCTAGCCGCTCTCCAGATCTCGACCAACTTTCACTCCCTCCAATCAATCTTCCTCAAGCAGCTGTCACAGCGCCTCCAAGCCGTCGAGAGCGCCCGGGGCAGGACCGTCCTGAACGTCCTGATAGACCTCGTCAAAGCAGCATCACCTCAAATAGATTTGAATCAAAGCGCCCCGAGCAGCGCGTTGTAAAGAAAGCTCCGGTCCCTTCCCGGCCACAAAGCCGCGATCAAGTTCCTGGGGGTGCGATTGTCGCGCCTAATAACGAAACAGAAGAAGAGTTGGCGGCCCGTCGTGAGCTTGGGCAGCAAGCCCTCGCCACCTTGTTCTCTAAGATGGATGGTTGCACCAAGTGTCCTCTTCATGAGGGGCGAAATCGCTTAGTCTTCGGCCAGGGCGACGCCGCGGCGGAGATCGCTTTTATCGGTGAAGGTCCAGGCTTTCAAGAGGACAAGCAGGGCCTGGCCTTTTGTGGTCCGTCTGGAGATTTGCTGAGTAAAATGTTGAAGGCGATGGGTTTGGATCGCCGGGATGTCTTCATAGCGAATGTTGTGAAGTGTCGGCCGCCGAACAATCGGAATCCGGAACCTGAAGAAATGGCGACTTGTTTGCCTTTTTTGGGGGAGCAATTAGAAATTGTTCGTCCGAGATGCATCGTCGCGTTAGGAAAAACAGCAGGAGTTGGTCTTGGTTTGCTTCGACCCGAAGAGAGCCTTGGACGAAACCGGGGATTTCAACATCGTTGGCGCGGGATCCGTGTGATGTTGACGTACCACCCAGCTTATTTATTAAGAAACCCATCCGCCAAAAGGTTGGCCTGGCATGATCTCAAGCAAGTGATGCCATATTTGAGAAGGCG
The DNA here is from genome assembly GCA_029210225.1 of Planctomycetota bacterium. GTDB lineage: Bacteria > Planctomycetota > J058 > J058 > JARGOJ01 > JARGOJ01. The sequence goes on along the minus strand of JARGOJ010000035.1, from coordinate 955 downwards.
TGAGGGGGGAGCAGCGTGATGAATGCAAAATCCTTGTTTTCCCCTCTAACCCGCATCATACTTGACACCCCAAGGGGTGAACGTATAATTCACGGTCCATTCGTTAAGTCTAGGCTTTACAAGGTTTTCCGACGGAAATAAAGCTTGAACGCAGCAATCGAAGAAACGATCAAGTTTCTACGGAATGTTCCAACCTCACGTCTATCTATATTTGATGGCGTGACTCGGAGAGGAGAAGCAGGAAGTTATGGCGGTATGGGGAATAGATATCGGACATACAGCTTTGAAAGCCGTCAAGCTGAACCAACGCAAAGAAGGCTTAGAGATTGATCAAGTCGCGTACATCCCTATGGAAATGGGCGATGGCGAGGACGATCGACCTGAGCAAGTACGTGCGGCGGTTAAAACATTTCTGGCTCGACACCCGATTCGCAATGAGCGAGTCATCGTGTCACTTCCAGGTTTGCACGCGTTTAGTCGTTTCATCAAATTGCCTCCCGTCGAGGCAAAAAAGATTGGTGAAATGGTCGTCTATGAGGCTCAACAGCAGATTCCTTTCCCGATTGACGAGGTTATGTGGGGCCACCACATGATCGATCGGGAGTATGAGCCTGGTGAAGAGATCGAAGTGGGTATCTTCGCCGCTCGTAAGGAATTGCTCCTAGGCTTCCTCTCTGAGCTACGTGACAACGGGGTTTCCCCGGACATTGTGACTATCGCTCCATTGGCGATTTACAACTTCGTCACCTACAACACCAATGTCGACGACGCGACTGTGATCCTAGATATCGGCGCGAAGCACACCGACTTGATCGTTGTGAAGGGCGCTAACTTCTGGATTCGTAACCTCCGCATTGCCGGTGGTGATATCACAGAGGCCTTATCCTCTCGCTTCAAGATCCCCAGCCACGAGGCTGAGAAGTTGAAGCGTCATGGTTCGAACTCGAAGAACGCC
>JARGOJ010001002.1 GCA_029210225.1 Planctomycetota bacterium | reverse complement strand
AATCTTCTTTCTGATCCATCTGAAGTTGTTCGTGAGCGAATTAGTGAAGTCGCGTTGGACTTTGAGTTTGACGATGGACTACCAGAATTCATTAAGACGCAGCTTAGGGATGGTGCACTGTCAAATGTTGCGGGGGTCCAATCCACACACCTGGCACTGTTGAGGGATCAACGCTTCGAAGACGAAACTTTGGCTCCAACCCTAAAGAAGGTTATTGAATCCAACAAAACGAGTGGCGCAGATCTTGAAGGAGCTTTGTTTGCAGCTGCGCATATGCCGAAGCTTCGCGATCAGCTTGTTGACCGTGCCATAGCCCTCGCTGGAGTTGAGGACGAAGAGGTTTACGGGAAGGCGCTCATCCTTCTGCTTTCTTCCAAAGGTCCGGAGAAAAGCCTTTCGCTGCTCGCGAAGTCCGACGTGGAACTTCGGGTTCGCTTGTTTGCGACGATGAGCGCGTGGGGAGAAACGTCAATCGCAGAAGATAAGGGCGGAGAGGTCTTTGCATCTCTTTTCAGTGCGCTAAGCCACAAAGAAGACAAAATCAAAGAAGTTGCACTCAGAACGTTTTGTGAAATGGACCTGGATGACGATCAGAAAGAGAGGGTTTTCTTAGCAGCTAAGAGTTTGAAAGAGAGTAAGGGGGAAATCGGAGAATTAGCGCTGAATACGATGCTCACTCTTCTGCCTTTAAAACTGCCTGAGAAGTTGGTCGCGAATGCTCTCAAGAGTGACAATACAGATTTGGCCTATGCCATCATCAATACTCTGAGCAGCGTCGAAGAACCAACGCAGCAGAAACTAGCGGCAAGGCTCTTACTCGCGAGCATGGCTTCGGATGATGAAGACTTAGGCGACTCTGCCATGGAAGCATTGGCCCAGATGGGAGAGGCGTCTCATTCTGCGCTTGAAACCATCCTGGCTTCGGGAACAGCTAACCGCCGGCTCCAGGCATTGAATGCTCTCTCCACACAGGGAACGAAGGCCCGAAAACTAGCCCCTCTGGTTGCCAAGTTGGTGAAGAGCAACCGTCCCGCTCTCGCGAAAGCGGCGGTTCGAACACTGGGATTTATGAAAGCAACTCAATTTAATACTCAGCTACGAGATTTAGTTGAGATTGCTGCTCCAAGTCTAAAAGGGGAGTGTTGGATTGCTCTGGCGCGTCTTGGCGCGAAAGATAGCGGTGCTGAGATTGAACGTTTATTGAATAACGGCAGCGTCGCGCAAAATTCGGAGTATCTCGTGAGAAACTTAGTGAGAATTGATCGAACTCGAGGACTCCGTTATCTCATGGGGTCATTGAGGGCAAGATACGGACAAATCCCTGCGACTCGAGCAGCGGTCATGCTTGGGAATCTAAAAGCGGGAGCCAAGGTTGTCCTTCCTGATCTTAAGGCGCTCAAGGATGACCCCAATAAAAACATTCAAAAGGCGGTCATTGCGGCCGTCGATAAGATCGAAAAGTCACTTCCAAAATAGTGTATAATTGTCTCGGAAATAATGAACGAGGAGGTTTCTCTCAATGATTTCTAAGAAGATTCAAAGTCTCGCGATTGCCTTGGTTTTTGGCAGTTTAAGCTTTGCTAGTGCCGGCGACATCTTTGTCAAAGCGAAGAGCGGCGAGATTAAGAAAGATCCTCGTGGAACTTCTAAGACCGTCACCAAGGTGAAATTTGGCGCTAAGCTCGCCAACGCAAAGAAATCGTCCCGTTGGTATAAGGTCAAATATCGCGGTAAGTCTGGCTACATCTACAAAGGCTTTATCAGCAAAAAGGCTCCGGAGAAAGATCCAAGTCTAACCGCGAAAGACGGCTCTGCCCTCAGTAGCGAAGAAGTCGACGCCTCCAGCGCTGTTCGCGGTGTTGGTCCAAACGCGACGAAGTTTGCAGATCGTGGTGGAATCAAGGATGTGCATCGCACCTATATCGACTACCACCAATCCTTTGTCTTCTCTGACACGCCCATCACGGCCGAAGGTGTAAAGAAGCAATATATCACCACCGCTGAAATTGAAAACTTCATGAAAGACGCCAAGCTAGGCCCCTACGGCGAGTGAACATGGCTCTTTGAGTTTCATTTCAACGAAGATGAACAAGGTCAGCTTTGCTGGCCTTTTTATCGTTCAGAGCTCGTAGCAACGCCGTGATCAAGGCCGACACCGCTTTGATTCAAGGACCCAAATGATTGAAGAAAGTCTAGAGTTCGCAGCCTACGGCACCTTGCTCGGGGTCTCCGCTGGGGTCTCCCCCGGCCCCCTGTCCACCCTTGTCATCTCTCACACTCTCCAGCATGGCGCCAAAGAAGGGATGAAGGTCGCGGTTTCACCCATCTTGACCGATCTCCCGATCATCGCCGTGGGCTTACTGCTCTTCACCAATCTCTCCGATCTCAACATGGCCCTCGGCCTGGTCTCATTCGTGGGCTTTCTCTTCGTCTCTCTTTTGGCCTGGCAAAGCGTGACTTTTCAACCCGTTGAGATTGAATTTGACGCGGTCGCGCCTCGATCATTTACAAAGGGCATCTTGGTCAACTTTCTTAGCCCGAACCCCTATGTTTTCTGGCTCGGGGTCGGCGTCCCGATCGTTCTCGATGCCCATCAGGCAGGCCTTGTCCCACCCATTGTCTTTGCCCTTTGCTTCTTCGTTCTGATTATTGCCTCAAAGGGTCTTCTCGCGGTGCTCGTGGGAAAATCGCGAGGCTTGCTCAAGGGAGCGGCTTATATCTGGGTTATGAGAGGACTCGGGCTTTTGCTCTTCGGCTTCGCCCTCAAGTTACTCTATGATGGTCTGATTCGATTGAAGCTCATAGAATGAATGAAAGACTCCGAGTCCATGAACCCCGCGCCATTCAAGAAACCCTCCGCTGCAGAGATGGCGTTCTTTAACGTCCTGGCTGAACCGCTCTATCGACTTCATCGCCCGGTGTTCAAAGGCATGGACTTGATTCCGGAGAAGGGCCCGATTCTCTTCGTAGGAAATCACACGCTCTACGGAATCATCGACGCGCCCCTACTCTTCTTCGAACTCTACAAAAGGCGGAATCTCTTCATTCGCGCCCTTGGTGATCGCCTTCACTTCCGTATTCCCCTCTGGCGTTCTCTCCTCTCAAAATACGGCGTGGTCGAGGGCAGCCGTGCGAATTGCGCTGAGTTAATGTCGCAAGGAGAATCAATCTTAGTCTTCCCAGGAGGCGCTCGGGAGGTGGCCAAGAAGAAGGGAGAGAAGTATCAGTTGATTTGGAAGAGCCGGGTCGGCTTCGCAAGAATGGCCATTAAGCATCAATGCACCATTGTTCCCTTCGCGGCTGTTGGCGTCGAAGACATGTTTGATATTGTCCTGGATAGCGATGGGGTCATGGCTACGCCTTTGGGCTTCCTATTGCGAGAGCTGAGTTTTCGCAAAGATCTCATGCTCCCCTTGAGCA
>JARGOJ010000034.1:15122-21639 GCA_029210225.1 Planctomycetota bacterium | reverse complement strand
AGCGGTCCAGGAAATCCCATGTCTCAGGGGGGCAATAAAAAACGAAACATGACTCGGCGGATGCCACGAGGCAACAACAGCTCAAGCCCCGCCACTCCCAGCAGTCCTAATCTCCCCCCCGCAACACAGACACCAAGCGGATCAATGCCGCGACCCAATGTCCCAATCCCTGGCCCTCAAGCTCCACGAACCAAATCCGGCCGCGGCACCAGACGTCTCCCCCCACCGGGAGCCGGTCCTCCCCCCGGCCGTCGTCCAAGTCGGATTCTCCCACAGCCCCCTTTAACCGACCCAAACGCAGCTCCTCCTCCCGGCCGTCGTCCAAGTCGCATTTTGCAAACGCCGCCTTTTGCCGACCCCAACGCGGTTCCTCCACCTGGCCGTCGACCAAGCCGCGTCTTACAACAACCTCCCCTCGATCCAAACCCAAACGCGGTTCCTCCTTCAGGACGCCGACCCAGCCGCGTTTTGCAACAGCCGCCCTTCGCCGATCAGAACCAGCCAGGAAATCCCGGGCAAAAACGGACCACAGGAAACATTCGAGGCCCACGACCATCCGGGGCTCACAACCGACCCAATCAACGACCAGCCTCTGGGACCCATCGTCGCCCCATGGCGCCACCGCCATCTCAGCGGCCCATGGCCCGAGGTGGACCCACTGCAAAACAGACGCATCGGATTCCAAAGAACCCGACGGGTCAACGTCTCGGCGGTAGCGCGGCCGAATCCTACGAACCGAAATCGGTCCAGCGTCCGACACGGTCCAATGACGACGAAGATCCACCCTTCCCAGTCAATCCCTGAGTGAAACAAGCGCTGAGAATCGCAAAGATTCACTTCAAAGCAAGTCGGTGCATGCCCGGAAACGGGTCCTCAAGGTCCGGCCACTGCGGCTAATTTGCGCTCGGTTTATGATGGAATCCAACGCTTTGCCTCGACAATTCGTATCTCTAAGCAATTCCCTGAAACTCGGATGTTTTGCTCTGTGAGGATCTCCATGAAATTGTCCCGCTGTCTGACAATGGCCTTCGCCCTTGTTCTCGCCGTGAGCGCCCCCGTGGTCGCTCAGACCCCCGACCATCTCCACGACGCTCCGCTGGATGGTCTCGCGCTTCTCAACGAAGCCTGGGAGTTAACCCGGGCAAACTTCTACGACCGCCGCTTGCTCGAAAAAAAGGGCTGGAGCCAAATTCGTAAGAAATACATAGCCGCGGCGAAAAAGGCCAAGGGACAAGAAGAGATTCACCAAATCATCAGCAAGATGCTCGGTGAACTCAAAACCTCGCACCTCGCGATCGTTGACAAAGAAGTCTACAAGCGTCACCTAGACGCCGAATTCAAGAACCAACTCGTTCCACAACTTGGCTTCGAGTTTGTTGAAGCAGAAAAGCGCCAGCTCTTTGTTGGGGGCATCCTCGAAGGCAGCGCCGCCGACAAGGCTGGCCTGAAGACAGGCGACAAAATCCTGCAAATTGGCAAATACGCCGCGATCGACCACGAGAATCTCCGGGAAGCTGGACACGATCCAGGTCTTCCTGGTCACCACGGTTACGTCTTGCTCTGCGATAAGGGCGAGAAAGTGACCCTGACTATCCAGCGCACTGAAAAGTCGAAACCCGAAGAGATCACTATCACAGCCGCTCCTATCAACATGATTAAGGCCGTAAAAAACAGCGTTCGCGTCGTCGACTACAAGGGCTACAAAATCGGCGTGGTTCACACATGGCACTTTATGAGCAGCGCTGTATCTAGGATTGTTCGCGATGCAATCGAGAACGAATTCAAGAACTGCGATGGGATGATTTTGGATGTTCGGGGTCGAGGAGGCAGCACTATGGTTGTGTCTCAGATCTTGAATATGTTCCGAGGACGTCGGGCTATTTGGAAGAAACCAGTCGTCTGCCTGACTGATCATGGGAGTCGCAGCGCCAAAGAGATCTTCTCTTGGGCTTGGCAACGGGACAAGATCGGCGAAGTCGTCGGCGAAACGACACAGGGCGCCTGTATCGGAACAATCTTCAAGTCACTCAAAGATGGCTCCTGGATGCTCCTGCCGCGAATCGACGTGAAGCGATTGACTCGTGGTGTTGAGATTGAGGGAGTCGGAGTGAAGCCATCGATTTTTCAAGGACAAGGACCGCTGAAGTTTCGTAGCGGCAAAGACCTTATCCTCGACAAGGGCATGTCTGTCTGCGCGAAGAAGATTAGCGCTCGGGGCACCATGCGCTCAAAGCCCTCGCCCCGCCGCGGAGGCAAGAGGCTCTATAAGAAGTAAAGCGAAGTTAGGATTCAGCGCGGTCGAGCGTTCCGCTTTTGCCGCCGCTCTTATGATCGAGCTGAATTCCGCCAATGACCATCCAGCGATCGATCGCTTTGCACATGTCATAAATGGTCAAGGCTGCGACGGACGCGGCCGTCAAAGCCTCCATCTCCACGCCTGTCCTGTCGAAGCAGCGAACGGTCGTGGAGATATTAATGTACGCCTTGTCCCCGAGACTTTGAGGTTCAAACTCAACGAGAACCTTCGTTATTCGCAGGGGATGACAGAGGGGGATGAGTTGGCTGGTCTGTTTGGCAGCCATGATGCCGGCGATCCTGGCGCTCGCGAAAACATCTCCCTTAGCCACGCCTCCGTCCAAGATTTTTTCCAAGGTTTGGGGGTTGAGGCTGACTTGAGCGCTGGCCCTCGCCTCTCGCCGTGTCTCATTCTTAGGGGAGACATCGACCATGTGGGCTTCGCCCCGTTCTGTGAGATGGGTTAACTTGCCGTCTGTCATGGTGTTTAATTTCTTTCAGGAGTCATGAGCGCGCCATGGTCAATCGTCGGAATCAAAAACGTAAAGAGCGTAAGTCTAACCTAAGGGATCTTTCGATTCCTGAAACCGAGGTTTGCTTCGACGTCTACAAAGATCATGACGGTCTCCGCCTCGACGCTTTCCTCGCCGGGCATATTAACTGGCGCAGCAAAGTCGCCATTCAAGCTTGGATCACCGATGGCAAGGTTCGCCTCAGCCGAGAAGGAAAAGCCAAGAAGTCGACCAAGGTGCACACTCGCGACAAAGTCTACGTCTCTCTCCCAGAGCCCTCCGAAGAGATTCGCCATGAGCAGCTCGCCGGCGACCTCGACTTCGTCTTTGAAGATCGAGACGTCGTCGCCATCAGCAAAACTCCCGGTCTCGTCGTCCACCCGGTCAGCAAAGTTCAGAACAATACGCTTATCCAAGCGCTGCATTGGCACTACCGCCACGGCCCTGGATTCCTAGAGCACACAAAGATCGTCCCGAAGATTTGCCACCGCCTGGATCGCGATACATCAGGCCTGATGATCATTGCGAAGAATGATCCAGCGCGCCGCGCCATCCAGAAAATATTTGAGGCCCGAAAGGTAAAAAAATCTTATCGAACTCTGCTTTGGGGAGCCTTGGATTTCGAAGAGAGAGTCGTTGAAGCTCCGATAGGTCCGGCGCGGCTGGGATATCAACACACCCGCATGGCGGTGAAAGCTGATGGACTAAGGGCTCGGAGCATTTTCCGAAAGCTCAAAGAGTATAAAATGGGAAGCAAGGTTGTTTCCTATGTTGAAGTGGCCATTGAGACGGGTCGACAACATCAAATCCGAGTCCACGCCTCGCATCTTGGACATCCTGTTCTTTGTGATAGGCTGTACGGACTTGGTGAGGTGCAGTTGAAATATGGGGATGATGTCATCTTGTCCCGCCAAGCTCTTCATTCCCATGCTATGACCTTTGATCATCCGTTTCAGGACGGCGCGCTTGAGCTGAATGCCGCGTTGCCAGCGGACATTTCTAGGGTCATGGAACACCTCGACCAAGGCCACATATTGAGCGAGGAAAAGCAGAATGCAAAGTCAGAAGAGAACGGTGAGAGCGCCTAGAGGCGCGACCCGAGTTTGTAAGAGTTGGGCTGCGGAAGCCGCCTACCGAATGATTCAGAACAACCTCGACCCCGAAGTCGCGGAGAATCCTGACGAGCTTGTTGTCTACGGAGGCACGGGCCGCGCTGCCCGATCCTGGGAGGCCTTCGACGCGATCCTCGATTGCCTCAAGAATCTTGAGCCCGACGAAACCTTACTCGTCCAAAGCGGCAAACCTGTCGCCGTTTTTCGCACCTTCGAGAACTCGCCTCGGGTGCTCATCGCGAATTCAAATTTAGTCGGCCGTTGGGACAACTGGGATCACTTCCGAGACCTTGAGCGCAAAGGTCTCATGATGTACGGGCAAATGACCGCCGGCTCTTGGATTTACATTGGAACCCAGGGCATCCTTCAAGGAACCTATGAGACCTTCGCCGAAGCTGCACGTCAGCACTATGGTAAGGACCTCGCCGGGCGTTTGGTCGTCACCGCTGGCCTCGGCGGAATGGGAGGCGCTCAGCCTCTCGCCGCAACCATGAACAACGGAACCTTCCTCGCCGCCGACGTCGACCGAGCCAGGATAGAGCGCCGTGTCGAGCATCGTTACCTCGATAAGATGACCGACTCCATCGACGAGGCCATCAAAATGGCGGTGGAAGCCAAAGAGAAGAAGGATCCCATCTCTATTGGAGTTGTTGCAAACGCCACCGAGCTGCTTCACGCCTTGCTTCAGCGCAACATTATCCCAGATCTCCTCACCGACCAGACCAGCGCCCACGACATGCTCGCGGGCTATGTCCCTGATGGCATGAGCTATGAGAAAGCACTAGAACTCCGTGAGTCAGACCCCGATCAATATAAACGGGAGTCATTTCGTACGGCCGCGGTCCATGTGAGGGCCATGCTCGACTTGCAAAAGCGCGGCGCCATCACCTTCGACTACGGCAATAACTTAAGGGCCCAGGCGAAAGTCGAAGGCGTCGAGAACGCGTTTGATTTTCCTGGCTTTGTGCCGGCCTACATTCGACCGCTTTTTTGTGAAGGAAAAGGGCCATTCCGCTGGGTTGCCCTGTCCGGCGATCCAAAGGACATCGAGCGCACCGATCAGGTGATCCTCGAAGAATACAAGGATGACGAGGCGCTGTGCCGTTGGATTCGCATGGCTCAAGAGCGGGTCGCGTTCCAGGGGCTCCCCTCTCGCATTTGTTGGCTCGGATACGGAGAGCGAGCCCGCTTTGCCGGCATCATCAACGACCTCGTCGCCAGCGGTGAGATCTCAGCCCCGATAGTGATTGGCCGCGATCACCTTGATTGTGGTTCGGTAGCTTCTCCAAACCGCGAAACTGAGGCTATGCGAGACGGCACGGACGCCGTCGCCGATTGGCCCCTGCTCAATGCCCTGGTGAACACAGCTTCGGGCGCGTCCTGGGTCTCTATTCATGATGGAGGCGGCGTGGGCATCGGTTACTCCCTTCATGCCGGGCAAGTCATTGTCGCGGATGGAACTCCTGAGGCTGCGGAGCGCCTAAATCGAGTGTTAACCGCAGACCCAGGAATGGGAATCATTCGCCACGTTGACGCCGGTTATCCTGAAGCTCAAGCTTCGGCCCGCAAGCATGAAGTCAAAATTCCCATGGGGCTTCCAAAGAGTGAGTGATCGACTTACCTAAATGAGAGCCCGCCTCTGTCTTTCGTTTTCTAACAGCATTGGAGAGTTTTATGATCCGTCGTATTGCATGGCCCCTATTGGCTTTAGGCCTGGTTTTCTGCTCACCAGCGCTAGCCCAAGATCAGAAGTTCGAGATGAAATCGAACGTGGTTTATGGCAAGGGAGGAGACAAAGAGCTTCATATGGATATTGCGATACCGAAGGGGAAAGGGCCTTTCCCGGCGGTTGTGGCCATCCATGGCGGTAGCTGGCGCTCTGGAAATAAGATGATGTTTCTGCCGCTCATCGCACGCCTGGCGAAGCTTGGCTACGTCGCTGTGACCATCGAGTATCGCTTTGCTCCGAAGTATAAGTTTCCGGCGCAGATCGAAGATTCAAAGTGCGCGGTTCGCTATCTTCGGGCCAACGCCAAAGCGCTGAAGATCGACACGAAAAAGATTGGCGCCATTGGCTTCTCGGCGGGGGCGCATCTCGCGTTGCTGCTGGGCACGATGAACAAAGCCGATGGCTTAGAAGGCAAGGGCGGTCACGCTAGTCATTCAAGCAAGGTTCAGACAGTGGTCAATTACTTCGGTCCGACCGACGTCCGTACGTTCTCGGGGAAGATCATCGAAGACTTCTTGGGAGGATCGAAGAAGGACAAGCCTGAAGTCTACAAGAAGGCGACACCCTTGCTCTATCTAGACAAATCAGATGCGCCGGTCATCACGCTCCATGGCACAAAAGATCCCCTCGTCCCCTATAAGCAGGCCCTCGATCTTGATAAGGCGTTGAAGAAACTAGGAATCGCCAATCAACTGTGGACCGCGAAAGATGAAGGTCATGGTTGGGGTGGTGAAAAACTTGAGAAGAGCGCTCAGGCGGCGATTGCCTTTTTAGACAAGCATCTCAAGGGCACCAAGACCGTCGAGAAGAAGAAGAAGTTTTACTAAGAGTCGGTGATTCCTGATCGCTGCTTTTCAGCTCAGAAAAAC
>JARGOJ010000034.1:10919-15112 GCA_029210225.1 Planctomycetota bacterium | reverse complement strand
TTTTTAATCAACGCGTTGTTTCAAGAAGAAACAAGCGAACTTCGACTTACTTCTTCTGGAAGACGAATTCCATAGCCTCAGGCTCACGGTGATTGTATTTCGCATCGAAATCTTCGTCGCTCATGGTGAGGAGCATAATGAATTCGACGAGGGCAAGAAGAGGTCCAATAGCACCGCAGGTCACGAATGTCAAAACTAAGACAACGATACCAGCTGTGTTGGATCCGAGATAAAAGTGGTGGACGCCGAAGCCACCAAGAAAAAATGCCAATAGTGCAGCGGTCATTTTCTGCTTACCACGATCTTCACTCATTAATTTCCTCCTAAGGAAAATTTCAGACGTCTGTATTCTTATTTATGTGTTGTACGTACCACAAAGTGAGCGTGAATATATAGTATTTTTTGCTCAGCAACCCAATTCAAATCTTTAAGAACTCGTCTCTTTGATAGTCATGGGGCTTTGTGTTTTGCAGCATTCCCCGTACATTGGTACGGGTCCACATGTTTGTCCAAAGACTATGCCACAGCTTACGCCAAAATTAAACTTAACTTAAAAATGCTTTCTGGGGCTTTCGTTGCTTTCTTGCCTCCTACTCAGTATCTTGAGGCCCATCTGACTGGCGCGACCTTTGCATTGAATTAACAATCGTTGCGCCCAGCGCCCTGTCCCGCCTTGAATAACACCGAGTTCGAAAGCCTTCAACATGATTGATAACTTGGTTTACAACCTCTTCCTCTCCAAACTGACTCCCCTGGCCTACAAGCAATTTTTCGATTTGGTAGAGCCAAAAAGTTCGATTCTTGACATCGGTGTTGGAAATGGCCTCATGCTCAAAACGCTTCATAAGCGTGTAAAAGAGCTAGAGTTGACGATTCACGGCGTTGATTTGAGTGAGAAATATCTCAAGCAGTGTCGAAAATTGATCAAAAAATATGATCTGACAAAGCAAATGCGCGTCGAGAACCTCGATTTCCTCGCCGCTGACTTTGGCGAAACCAAATACGACATCGTCTTCTTCTCTCAAAGCTTTCCGCTCATTGACGACAAGGCCGGCGCCCTCGAAAAGGCCAAAGCGATTCTTGCTCCTGGCGGCAAAATGATCTTTTGCCAAACTATGCAATCGGATCATGCCCCGGTCATGGAGTTTATAAAGCCCAAGTTGAAGTATGTCTCCACCATCGACTTCGGCCGGGTCACCTACGAAACCGCCTACGAGAAGTTGCTCGCCGACGCCAAGTTAAAAGAAAGCGCCCGGCATCACTTACTTAAGGTCAACAAAGACGCCGAGGCGATGCTCATCGTCGTCGAAGGATAGGGTCGCCCTTTTCCTCCCTTTCTTTCTTAGGTCAAGAATGACATCCTTGAGGCTATGAGTCAGGCGCCAGGAACTGGTCAACAACTTGTTCGGAACACCCTCTACACTGGATTAGGTCGGGGCGCGAGCCTAATCGTCGGCTTCTGCCTCAGCCCCTATATACTGAACACTCTCGGCACCCGAGCCTTTGGCTTTTGGGTTCTAGCCTTCGCCGTTGGCTACCACCTCTCCATCATTCTCCACTTTGGCTCCAGCCTCGGCCTCATCTATAAAATCGCAGAGTTCCGAGCAAAGGGCGATGAGCAGGCGGTCTATCGCAGCCTCGGCGCCTACATCATCCTCAGCCTCATTTCCTTTATCCTCACGGTCCTCGCCTTTCTCGCGCTCACACCACTCATAGCCCCCTGGCTCGGCCTGGAGAATAACTTCCTGTGGAATGGCGAAGAGCGCTTCGGCTTGGAGCTCATCGTCTGCGCCGCCGCCTCGACCTTTGCGCGCCCGCTCACCCTCGCTTGGGAATTGATTCTCCAAGGCTGCGAGCGCTTTGACTGGTCGGGAAAAATGGCCATCATGAGAGCCATCGGCTGGGCCGCCATTGTCATTCTGCTCCTGCAAAACAATTTTGGAGCCCGCGCCCTACTCCTCGGTGAAGCCTTTCTTCTCTGCCTTCTCGCCGTTCCTGGCAGCATTATGGCTTGGCGAGCGCTCCCCGGATCCGGTTGGAAAATTCGCTGGCCGAGCTGGGAGGAGTTCAAGAGTCAGGGTCGATATGGCCTAGGCGTGTACGTCAGCCTCGTCACCGACCTCCTTAATTCTCATAGTGATAAGCTGGTCCTTGGTGGACAGCTATCTAGCGTCCATGTCAAAGCCTACGAACTTGGTCAGAAGATCACCCTCCCTGGACGCCTGGCGCTCTCGATGATCGGCCAGGTCGTGGTTCCCTCCGTGCCCTCAGTCTTAGCGAAAATGGGGCAAGATGGTTTAGAGAAGCTCCACAGAATTGGACAAAAGGGCATGATTCTTTGCTCGGCGCTCTTCTTCGGCTTCCTGATATGCGCCGCTCCGACATTTCTAAAGACCTGGCTAGGCCCCGGCGCCGTTGACGACCTGACGATACTCGCGCTGCGCTGCCTCGGGCTCTCGTCTTTTCTCGCCCTTCACTCAGAGGTCTCGGTTCAAATGGCACGTGGGCTTGGGCGCTTAAGAACGGAGATAAGAGCAACCTTGATTTTTAGCATCATCGGTTTCATCTTGCGCTTTCTCTGCCTCTATTTTTGGGACCTGCAAGGCTTGCTCTGGGGCACCGTCGGCACCAGTCTTATCTCTAGCGGCTATCTGCTCTTCGCTTTCGCGGGGATCTTGAACTACTCGCCGTGGTCCCATATTCGCGACTGCAGCTTAAAGCCGATTTTCATCGCCGTCGTCGCCGGACTGTCTGTCCTTGTATTGGATAGTTTTTTGACGATCCCCCAGTCCTATTCTTTTTTCGGCCGGAGAACTCCCTATCTCCTTACTTTGACTTGTGAAGCGCTTTGTTTTGGTGCAAGCGCTGCCGTTTGCGGGGTTTTGCTTGGTATTATTGACGACGATATGAAAACAGTCGCGCGGCAGTTTCGGTCGATTCTCGCGCGAATGGGAGGCAAGACCTAATGGCAGGCCAACATCTCGATCCGAAAACTCTCTCTGGGAGTTCCGCAGAACTTAGCTGGCCAAAACACCGCCTACATTACACATTCTACGGCCACAATAAGGGCCCCTCTGGGGACTCGTTCGTGCTCGAAGAGAGCGAAGGGTGCATCACCTTCGCCATCGCCGACGCCGCGGGTCACGGCGAACAAGCCGCGCTGTTCTGGGACAAATTTGGCGAGGTCTTCGAAGACTGTTGGAATCAATTCCTCGTCGGATTCGACAGCATCGACGAGCGCCTCCGAGGCTTCGCTGACACCTTGAATGAAGCGCTTTACACTGCTGAACATCCCGAGCTGATCTCGAATCACCTCTGCCTCGCCATTGGGGAATGGTCGGACGACGGCTCCTTGTGCTGGGCCAACTTTGGCTACGGATCCCACGTCCTGCCAAGGACCAAAGCCGGTGGATGGTGGGCCGCTCCTGAGATGCTCTTCGGCCTCAAGCTCGGCTGGATCTCTTCAAGTATGAGAAGCAAGATGCCGCGAGCCTTCGTTATGAACCGCGCCATCGACGTCGACCGAGTGATACTCATGACCGACGCTTATCTCGGCGATGACTACGACGACCCCAACCAGACACTACTTGAACTCGGTCAACTCAACGACAAGCTCGCGGTGCTTCCCTTTGAGCAAGCTCACGCAAAAATCGTCTCGCTTGATGAAGCTCCGACAGACGATGTGTCCCTGCTGGTGATCGAACGCCACGACGCTGACTGACTCAATTATCCCACTTATCGCGCTCGACCAAGGTGTAAACCGAGCCTTTACCCTTGCCATGGACAGCGAGGATATTCCGAGCGATGAGGTTCTTGATATCCCGCCACCCGGTTGATTTCGACACCTTCATGATCTCGTAGTAATCGCGGTTTTTGATGCGACCGTAAGTCTTGAGATACTCAATGAGCTTGCGCTGCCGTTCGTTGAGCTTGGTGTAAATCGGATCGAAGTTTGGATTGCTGCCAAAGCCTGACATCATTGGGATAGACGGAGTACTGATCGTCGACAGGGGATTCGCGCTCGCCCCAGGACCAAACGCTGAGTCGAGGATGATCGAATCCTTCTGAATCAAATCACCATCCGAGATAATCTTCGCCCGATCCACAACGTTCTTCAGCTCTCGGACATTTCCCGGCCAATTGTAGAGGAGAAGCATTTGCATCGACTCGTGACTGAGCGTCCGTTTGGGATC
>JARGOJ010000034.1:0-10909 GCA_029210225.1 Planctomycetota bacterium | reverse complement strand
TGAGGAAGTGCTCAGTGAGCATCGGGATGTCTTCTTTTCTCTCCCGGAGCGGGGGCAATGAAACCTTGACGACGTTCAACCTGTAATAAAGGTCCTCGCGGAACTTCCCGGCTTCGACAAGCTTCTTCAAGTCTTTATTCGAGGCGGAGATGATACGCACATCGATCTTGATGGTCTCTTTACCACCAACCCGTCGGACCTCGCCCTCCTGAATCACACGAAGCAGCTTGGTTTGCATCGACGAGCTCATATCGCCGACTTCGTCGAGGAAGAGCGTTCCCCCATTCGCGACCTCAAAGAGACCCTTTCTGTCGGTGATCGCGCCGGTGAAGGCACCCCGCGTATAGCCGAAGAGTTCACTCTCCAAGAGTGTTTCAGTCATCGCAGCACAGTTCTCACTGACGAGGCGCTTCTTGCGACGGGGTCCGTTGTAGTGAATAGCGTTGGCGACCAGTTCTTTTCCGGTGCCGCTCTCACCATGAATGAAGACCGCCACGATGTTATCGGTGATTTTGTCGAGCATCCGGAACAGGTCAAGCATACGCGGCGACTTACCGATGATTTGGTCGTAGTTGTATTTGTGCTCTATCTGCCGCTCACGATCAGCCAACTCAATGCGAACGTAATTTAACTCTTCCTTGGTCTTATCGAGCTGCTTCGCCAGCTGTTTTCGTAGCTCTTCATTGCGCTTATAAAGCCGAGCGTTTTCGATGGCCACGCTAATTTGGCGAGCCAATGTGTCGAAGAACGCGAGGGATGACTCTTCAAACTCACCGCCCCGCTCTCGACGGTCGACGTAAATAGCCCCGAGGGCTCTGCGTCGATCGGTGCCGGGTTCTTGAATGGTGAGGGGCACACAGAGAACTGCCTGAATTTCCAACTTCCCAATTGAGTGTGTCACCAAAGCGGAGTCGCTGGTAAAAGTCTCCCGCACCGGCTGGTCTAGCTCGATGACCCGTTCGACAACAGACCGAGAGAAATCCAAGGCGTCGATAGGACGCTTGCTCCGATCCCGGGCAACCTTCACCTCTAACTTGTTTTCGGCGCTCTTCAACAACAAGAGCCCACGCTCCGCTTCAGCGAGGTCGATGATAACGTCGATCACCAAGGGTAAAAGCTCGTCAAAGTTAGTGCGCTTGTTGATTTGCTCAATGGTCTCAAGAAGCATGAGGAAGTTACGATAGTCACGGCTTGGGTCGCCGGAGAAGACCCCCGCTAATCGATCCGTTCTCTTTGCGGTCGTGGCCAACTCAGCGCTGTAGACGCGATAGCAGTGGCGACCTTCTCGCTTCGCATGAAAGAGCGCTTTATCGGCCCGACGCGTCAGACTCTCGGCATCAACTCCTGTCTCCAAAAAGGCGCCGCCAATCGAGACTGTCACTCGGCTTGCGACAGCGTCGTCAGGAAAGAAATTCGTCTCCGCAACAGAGCGCATGATCTTTTGGGCGACAGACTCTGCGCCCGTGGTATCTGTTTGCGGCAAGATGATCGTGAACTTATTGCCACCGTATCTTGCCGCTAAATCGATGGCCCGAATCGTCACACGACAAATATCAGCGATCCGCCCAAGAATCCGATCACCAATGCCATAGCCGCGCTCACTATTGAAGCCCCTCATGCCATCAACGTCGACCATGAGCACCCCAAGTGGGCTGCCATGGCGACGGGCTAACTTGACTTCATCTTTGAGGCGCTGCTCGAAATGGCGTCGTGTGTAGAGGCCCGTTGGTTCGTCGGTCGTCGCTTGTCTGTAAAGCTTTGAATTAAGAATCGCGGTCGTGGCGTTATTGGCCAGCGCTTGGAGCAGCTCTAAGGAATTCTCATTAAATCCGCGTGCAACGCTGCGGCTGTCGACATAGATCACGCCAAGGATTTTTCGAGTCGTAACCGGCCCAGCGCCTCGAAGCTCAACTCCATCTCGGCTGTCTCTCAGTGTGATTTTGAGGGGCACGCACATGACCGACAGGATCTTCAAGGACATGATGCTGGAGAGCTCGGAGAATTTACCAGAGTCCTCGACATTCGCGATAAAGACAGCTTCTTCCCGTTCAATAGCTTCGTCGACGATGCCTTGAGAAATCCGACGTTCTTCCTCGGGCAAACCGGCGTAGTTCATATTCTTGGCGAGCTTGACCTCAAGATGATCCTCGTCGTTGAAGAGCATGAGAAAGCCGCGGTCGGCTCCTGTAATGCGAATCGTCGAGTCGAGAATGATGCCCAGGATGTCTTCAAATTCATGAACAGGAGAGTTTAATAGATTAGAGATATCGTAGAGCACCCGCCAGGCGCTCTCTCCGACTGGGAGGCTTGAATTCTCCTTCGGTTGGAGCATTGCCTTCGTTTCGTCCAAGCCTTCAAAGAAGTCGTCCGACATCCCATCCCCTTACAAGAAGTAACGATTCAAATCCCCGTTGTGTTTGGTGGATTCTCTCGTCTCTATTCCGATCCCACATCCCAACTCAATGTTACCAACTCAACGGAGACAAAGAGAGCGTCGCCACGGCATTTCTCATCCATTTATGGTTTCGTCGCGATTGAACCATCTCTTCAGCCAACCGACGATCTTCCGAGTGCTTCGCATGCGTTGCGCACGAACTGCTCTGCCGTCTTTCAGACAACGAAGATCTTCTAAGAGGGCTGAGGCATCTCCATACCTTTGATTGGGCAAAGTCGCCAAGCAGCGACCGATCACAGACTCGACATCTTTAGGAACCTCGTCCTTCAGCTTTCGAACCCGAGGTGACCTCCCTTGACGAATCCGACTGCAAAGCTGCTCATCCTTTTCCTCAAATGCCGATTGACCAGTCAGGAGCTCGAAGTAGACGAGCCCGAGCGCGTAAACGTCGGTCCTCGGGCCACAATCACTCGCCGGCGTCAGCTGCTCTGGAGCAAGGTAACGTCGCTCACTGCGTTTTGAATCTTCTGGGTCGGAGACAATAAACGGCGCAAAACTGAAGTCGCGTATTCCAAACGATCCATCTCCTCTCAGCATGATCTTACGGGGTCGTAAGTCGCCATGAATCACGTTTTTGCCGTGGGCAAAGGCGAAACCCTCGGTCAAACTCAAGATGATTTCTAACGCGTCTTCGCTTGGCAATCCCTGTCCTAAGCGCGTTCTCAGATCCCCAACCGAAAACCACTCTGAGAGGACGTAATCGCTCCCATTGCAAAGCCCTTCACCATAAATCTGGGCGATTGAACGCGGAAGCTCAGGCAGGCCAAGAAACGCTCTCGCCGCTTCTCGAAAACGAGGTCCTTGGCCAGCACCATGCTCCTTGTTCATGATTTTCAAGGCGGCGTTTTGCTGATCTTTCACAACGTCAAAGGTTGCGCCAAGGCGACTCGAAGCAATCTCTCGCTTTACGAAGTATCCGTCGACGGCATCATTTACCTTCAGCCCAAAGCTAAGAGTCGGCGCTCCTGGGCCTCGGCCGACCTTACGATTATGTTGAAGACGGATAATCTCAAACACTTCTTCCTGGGTCAGGTAGCCCTTCTCGACAAGGACTTCACCCAGACGCTGTCCCGACTCTTTTTGGAGTGTCAGGCATTCCTCCAGCTGGCCCTCCGTGATCAGGCGACGCGCCAGAGCCATTCTTCCAAACAATGATGGAGGACGATTTCTCTCTCCCGAATTCATCTTCGGCTTACCCTTTTTCCCCGTCCGGGCGACTTAAAGCGAATCATTCCCTAAAGCCTCTTCTATACTTCGACGGCGCGTATCCTGGACATAACATCGTCCAAGTGTTGTTAACAGTCCCGATGCAATCTTATCGACGTTCTGCTTCGCCAATTTTAACGCTTCTTTTGCCAAAAGAGATTCGTTCATCTTCTTATAGATTCTGGCGCGAGTTAAATCGTTCTGAACTTGCCATTCCACCCACATGGGCCACGAGACATTTTGCTCCCAATCTTTCAGCCAGCGCTCCATCTCCTCCCTTGGCGCACTATGACCCGGCTCAAGGAAATCGATTTGTGCTCTCAACAAGTCTCGACGAAAGCTCTGATCGGGAGTTGGAGCAAGAGACTCTTTTATCGTCAAATTTGTGAAGTGCTCCCTAGCCCCAACCCAGTCTCCAACGCCTAAGCTCCCTTCAATTTCTTCCAGACTCAGCTCAAATGAGCCGATGTGAAAGTCGGCACAATCGAAGGCCACCCTAGCATTCGCCAGGGATTCCCGCCAACGGCCAGGTTCATCACGAAGCCTCCAAAGCCGCGCCCACGCGACATGAATAAAACCTTTCAACCAATGGAGGTCGCAGTAGTCCGCACCCTCATAGGCCAAAGAAAGGCAGGCGTCGCCATTGTCGAAGTCACCCACTTCAACAAAGAGCTGCCCCACATTAAATCGAGCGAGGCTAGTACCTGGAACATTTTCGAGCTCTTCGCACAGCATGACAGCGCGCTCATAATCTTCAAAAGACTCCTGATATCGCCCCTGAGCTCGGCGTAGGTTCCCCCGAATATTAAGCGCTAGGGCTGCTTCCTCACGATTCTCACTGGCCAACTCCAAGGCGATCGATTCGACCAACAAGCGATCTAAACGCTCTCGCTCTTCCTCCCGTGAAACAACGCTCATATCCTCGCAATCCACTTCGGGCACACATAAACTTTCAAGCCATGACTTCATCATGCGGGGGCGACTGCCAATGCGCGCTTCCCGACCTCGAAAGCGCTCTGAGAGCGCTTGAATATGCCGTGCGACGACCATTTCACTTTGGAGCTTCTCTCGCTCCAACGCCTCAATGGCCATCTTCGCGCTCTCGGACGCGCTCTTGCCTTGCCCTTGCCACATATTCAGCGCCGCCTGTTCAACGTAAAGGCGCGCTCGAAGCTTTTCTGAGCCTTTGAATCCCTTCTCAACGATCTCAAGCCCCAGGTTAATTTCATCACGGGCTTTGCGAAACTCACCGAGTCTTAAGCGAAGCCTCGCGCAGTGGAACAACACTGTCGCTGCCTCCCAAGGACTCCCAGATTCATCCTCACGCAAGATCTCAAAGCGCTCCAAGGCCTCGCTATATCGGCCGAGATAGGAACAGGCCTGACCAATACGAAAGTGAGCCAATCGTCGGGCCTCGCCGTGGGATCCTGCGTAGCCTTTCGACAGCTCGATGGTCAGGCTATACAAACGCCGTGCTCGGGTTCGTTGCGCCCGCGTCCGCGCCACCTCCGCCGCCGCCAAGCTATGTTGATAGGCCTTCTCTGAGTTCCCTGACAAGGCATAGTGATAGGCCAACTCCTCTGCCCTATCGTGGACCCAATCCGGATCTCCAGAGAGCGACCAAAAGCTCTCCGCCGCCGGATGTCGAGACTCCAAAATTTTCGCCATTCGTCCTTGAAGCGTCTCAAAAAGTTCCGCTGAGAGGTCCTGGGCAATGAGACGCCGTAAGGGAGACTGAGTCACCCAATACAAATCGCGGCCTAACACATCGGCGTGAGATCGGACCCAGCCATGCTCTTCGAAGAGCTGGAGCAAATCGCCTGTTTTTTTTCGGGAAACCTGGGAGACGGTGCTTAAGAAGTCCGCTGGACGAGCCCGGAGAGTCAATGATAAGGCCCCCAAGACCCGACGTTCTTCATCGCTGAGACGATCAACCCGACGCTGAAGCACGTCCTGAACGCTCGCGGGCAC
This sequence comes from Planctomycetota bacterium, assembly GCA_029210225.1. Classification (GTDB taxonomy): domain Bacteria; phylum Planctomycetota; class J058; order J058; family JARGOJ01; genus JARGOJ01. Next base: position 5,277 of record JARGOJ010000034.1, on the reverse strand, counting down.
CTCAACCGAAAATAGGTCACCCATCTGAGCCGACAGCGCGCCTTCTTCAGTCGTAAGCAGGCCCTCATCCGCCAAGTGCCGCATCGTCTCTTCGGTAAAGCGCGGGTTGCCCCCGGTGACAGAGAACACCCTCGATGTAAAGCCAGCTTGGACAGGTTCACCAAGCATAGAAGAGATTAAAGTTTTTGCCTCGTCATGAGAGAGGCAGTTCAAACGCATTCGTTGAGCGTCTGACCAGCCTTTCATTTCGGTGCAGTCATTGCTGGTTAGAATGTAGAGAGCATTATGCTTGCTGCTCGCCAATTTCTGAGCGAGGTCAAGGCTCGCTGTATCGGCATCGCCGAAGTCGTCGATCGCTGCCACAAACGGGAGCGCGTCCGCAAGCTCGCCAAACAACGCAGCCAAAGCATCGATGACCCCACCGTCGCTGTGCTTCGCACGATGCCTGGCCAGGAGCTTCGCCGGGTCAAGACAACCGTCGGGAGCAACCTCTTTGAGAAGTTCACCGAGGTTCAGATGTTCGATGAGCGCTCTAAGAAGCACCAGGAATGGCCCCAAGGGTCGGCTACCAACCCTTCCAGCCCGAGCGCTAAAGAAGGGAACACCGGCCAGCTGACATTCGATTCTCGCTTCGTGAAGAATGCGAGTTTTGCCGATGCCTTCCTCCCCCTCCAACACCAGAACCCGAGACCAATTTTCGTCGAGGCTCTTCCCAGTCCACTCTGGAAGCCCACCCGAAGAAATGGAGGTATCCAAGGACGACATGCTCTCGCCGTCGGCGTGGTCGGCGACCCAAGATAGAAAATCGTCGGTGCTTTCCAGGGGCAAGTTGGGAAGTTCATTGACCTCGTGAGTCGTGCCGATGCTCTCTACTTGGCGCCGAATTCGATTCAAACAACCATCCCGAGAAACAAGCACCCCACTACGAAGGAAGGCGAGGCGAGTCCGCTTTGTTTCCAGGGAGAGATCCCGGTCCACTTCATCCCGGACTATCCTCAGGATATCCCTCGCTGTTGAGGGTCGCTCGTCGGGATCTTTGGAGAGGAGACGATCGATCAATTGGCAAAGCGCGGGAGGAATATCGTCGCGGAGTTCACCGAGAGGCTTGGGCTGAATCTCAAGATGGGCTCTTAACACGTCGACTGGGGTGGTCTGACGAAAAGGTCGGCGGCGAGACAGAGCCTCATAGGCCATCACGCCAACACCATAGAGGTCGGCGCGGCAGTCAACGGAGTCACCACGGATCATTTCTGGGGCCATGTATGAAATCGTGCCGCGGACGAGCTTGTCGGTAAAAACCTCTCCAACTCGGCAAAGGTGGAAGTCAATTAATTTGACCCTTAACGATCCGTCCCTCCGAGCAGTGATATAGACGTTTTTCGGCTTGATATCACTGTGCAGCACACCCTTAGAATGAACAAAACCAATGGCTCGAACAAATTGTGCGAAGACATCCATGAAGACAGAAATGGGCGCACGTCGTAAGACCTTCACGAAGTGATAGCCTTCGACCAGCTCTTCCGTAAAGTAAAGCTCAGAGCGTCCGGGAACACGGCCAAAGTCATAGACCCGGGCAATATTTGGATGATCTAAATGGGAGAGCACTCGAAATTCATGCTTGAGGAAGTTGGCGGCGGCGCCATCCATGATATCCGGCCGAATGACCTTAAGGGCTCTACGGCGCCCTCCTTGCTTGCGATCACGAACTTCAAAGACACGCCCGAGAGATCCTTGGCCGAGCATCGGCCCCACTTCGAAACGTTGGTTGATCACCGTCCCTTCGAACGGGCAGTGATCTACCATTTTGTCGCGGTCCTCAGCTTACGGAAGGTGTCCGCTAAGCGCTTACGCCTTGGTAAGGACAGGTAGGACTCTTTCAATGAACCGTCGAGCCCAGCAAAAATTGCGCGGATAGATTCCATTCCTGAAACATAGCATTTCAATGCTTTATCGCGAGACTTGCCGCGCTCATAAAAACGTCCGACGACATAGCAAGCCCACCAATACAGTTCTCTGTCTCCAGACAACTTCGTTTCTTCGAGCGCTTTTTCACCCTGTTCAATGGCTTGAACCAATCTGTGACGGGCCCCGAGGAGCTGCGCCCCGGCGAGGCGAAAGCGAGCCTGAATCCGACGATGATCCAGGAGCTCTAATTGTCCCTGAAGCTTATTTAGCGCCATTTCTGCTAATTCGGCATCACCGCGATCAATGAAAAGATCCACCACATCCAAGGTCACTTGAGAAATCTCCGGGCAACCTTCGCTCTTTGAAAACATAGAAAGCGCTTGGTGAAGCAATTGCTCCGCACGATCGTCATCGCCCTGCTCCCTTGAGACTAGCCCCATGATTCTATAGGCGTGTCCCTGCTCCCGACGCATGTCATGGACCGTCGACAATCGCAACGCTTCTCCGGCCGCTTGCTCAGCCTCGTTGAGATGTCCGCATAGTAGGCCAAGCTCGGCCTGACCATTGAGCGCACGAGTCGCTTCGTGGACCTCACCTAAGTCGGCGTTCCAACTCTGAGCCTGGGCGAAATACTCTGACGCCGTTTGATAGTCGCCCTGCTCAAGTGTCAAATGCCCTAGATCATTAAACGTAATGACGATGCCTTCGACATCGCCAATACGTTCCTTGATCGCCAATGCCCGACGATGCAAGCTGACCGCTCGTTCTCCTTCCCCCTTCACTCCCAAAGCCCGACCCAAATGCGTCGCAGCTTCGGCCACCCCTTGCCTGTGCCCCAAGGTTTCTTGAAGAGTCAGCGCTTGCTCAAAACGAGACACCGCGTCGTCGAACTTCCCGAGGCTCATCGCGACTGATCCGAGCTTCGTAAGGCTCTGTGCTGTCCCAAGACGATTTCTAGCGCGGCGTCTTAGCGCGAGGCTTAATTCGAACTCTCGCGACGCTGGCTTTAACTCTCCCCGAAATTCCCTCGCTGTTCCTAAAATCATTCGTATGGATGCGGTGTCGTCTTCTTCAGGGAATCCGGAGAGGAGCTCTAGTCCGCTTTCGCAAAAGTTAATCGCCAAGTCATAGAGGCCTTTTTTTGAATAGATCGATGCGGTCGCGGCGAGGAGCTTTGCGCCTTCTTGAGAGCGCATTTCTCGGCCCAGTTGACGGGTTCCATTGGAAAAGCACTGAAGCGCTTTTTCGTAGTCTCCCTGGCGTTCTTGAACTTCGCCTAACAAGCGGTAAAGGCGACCGTAATCGATGGGGCTCAAGCGCGATTGACAGCCCTCAACGATGGTCTGAAATGACTCTGCGGCCCCAGCGTAGTCCCCCACTAAGACCTGAACTTGTCCGAGATGCTCAAGCAGTTTTTCTCGTCGCCGGTCCTCACACTCCGGACCTAGATACTCAAGGGCTTTTTTGTAGTAGGCCATCGAGCGATCGTTGTCGTGAACCGCCAGGGCTGCATCTGCGGCCTTCACACAGTAGGTCAGGGCTCTCGTTTCATCTCCTGCTAATTCAAAGTGTTTGGCCAATGCGCCGGGGTTCTTCAAGCCCATTTCGGGAACGTAAAGCTCTAAGAATTGACCACAGCGACCATGGAGTTCTGCCAAGCTCTCTTTCGCGATCGCTGTATAAATCGACTCTCGCATGAGGTCGTGCATGAACTCGTATTCCCGCTCATCGCCTCTGAGAACACGATCAAGAATCTGCTTGCCGACTAAATCTTCAAAGAGCGTGAGAACGAACTCCAGGCTTTGCTCGGAGAGTTCCGCGAATCGGTGCGCGGTGACTGAGCGGCCAAATGTGGCCAAAAGCTGGAGAGGAGTGAGATTTTGTTCATTGAGTCGGGAGACCCGTTGAAGAATAACGTCCTTCACTGAAGACGGTAGTTCTACGCTCTCACCAGCCATTTCCCAGCGACCGGCGTGATTCGTCAAAACTCCCGATTCCACTAATGACCGCATCAATTCAACAACGAAGTAGGGGTTCCCTTTTGTCTCTTCATAAATTCGCTCGATCATCGCCTTCGGATAGAGATCTTGGCCGAGCATGGAATCGAGGAGATCGTTTATTTCAGAGGAGTCTAGTCGACTGAGTTGGATGGCACGAGCTTCTCCTCTGGTCTCCAATTGGGTCGACAATTCATGAATGGCTTCCGAGGACGATGGATCGCGGAAGCTCCCGATAAACATGAGGCGTATGGCGGGGCCTTCGTTGTCCTTTTTCAATTCGAGGAGGAGGTTGCGGGCGAAGTATTCGAGGAAAGCGAGGCTGGCTTCGTCGGCAGCGTGGAGATCGTGAAGGTAAACAACTAAGGGTCGTGAGCGTGCGAAGTCGAGAAAGAAGCGCGTCATATGATCGAAGAGGCGGAGACGCTCTCGCTCTGGAGTCAATGAAATGGGGCTCTCACCAAGGGTCTCTGTAGAGAGCTCTGGAAGTAACTTTGACAGCTCGACGCCGTGACGGCGCACCAGTCTGCGACGAAGGGAATCGGTCGGTTTCAGTCCGCCTTTGCCCCAGAAACCGAGGAGAGCGCGGAGGGCTTCAATGAAAGGTCCATAGGAGTCTCCGGAGGGAGCGCAGCGCCCTTCAATCAATTCGACGCGATTTAATTGAACATGGTGGCGGAATTCTCTGAGTAAGCGGGACTTACCAATTCCACTTTCGCCTTTTACGAAGAAGAGGTGGGATTTTTCGACGATCGCCGCGAGTTGTACGACGCTGCTATCGAAGAAGCCGGAATTCTCCATGTCGGCTTCTTGATTACTTGGAAAGATCGTGGAGAAGAGATCTTTGAGGAAATCGAAGTCTTTATCTCGTCCGACAAAACGCCCGCTGTTGACATAGCTGACTGCGCTGGCGCGGGTTTCAACTTCAAAGTCTTTTCCGGCGATTTTATTGAGCGCGACAATGACCTCTTCGGCGGAGGAGAAGCGATGGGCTGGGTCTTTCGCCATGAGGCGTAGGACAAGATCGACAAAGGCGTCCGGGATATCGGAGCGAAGCTCTCTCGGATCTACGGGTTCTTCTTTGACGTGAGCGCGAATCACTTCGAGGTTTGTTTCCCCATGAAAGGGTAGGGATCGGGTCACACAGTGATAAAGAGTGACTCCGAGAGAATAGAGGTCGGAGCGTTGGTCGCTCGGAGCGGATCGACCGACTTCGGGGGCAATGTATGAGACCGTGCCACGGATTGTGCCGAGGCCGGTTTCTTGAATGGTTGAAGCGAGTCCAAAGTCGATGAGCTTGACGAAGAGGGTCGCCTCTCCCGTCTCATTGGGGATCTTTTGAACAAGCAAATTTGAGGGCTTGACGTCGTGGTGA
>JARGOJ010001001.1 GCA_029210225.1 Planctomycetota bacterium | reverse complement strand
GCATCAATATCTCTTGTTTGATCGAATCGAGAAAGCGATTGGCATTGACGTAATCGGAGCGCTTATTAATGAGGAATCGGACCAGGGCAAGAGTGTCGTCGGGCTTGGATCCTCTCTCCGTCGCAGCACGACGATAGGCCGCTTCTGCATTGCTGTCAAAGCCCTCTGTTTCATAATCCTGGGCCAGTTTGATCAAGGCCTCAATGCGCTCCCGCGAACCTTGCTTCGTCGCGAACAGCGACTTGATTCGCTCCTCTGGAAAGAGCTTGTCTTTTGGGATCGAGACGCGGGCAAAGTAATTGATTTGTCCGTCTCGGGTCTCGATATAGGGGTTGTCGAGCACCGTTGTAAATCGTAAGCGCTGGCTTGACTCGGCGTTGATGATCTCCCGCGTTTGATTAAAGAGATTTTCAGAGTCCGATTGAGTCATCGACTCTGAATAGCTTTGAGCGATCGACTTAACCTGAACCTCTTTGTAACTCGCGAGAGACGATTTCGCCTGATTGATGGCCTGCGCTCGGGCGTCATCGACGTTCTTTGATTGCCCAAGACCGACACCGATGATTCCGGTCTCACCGAGATAAGTCGACTTTTGCGTCCAATCGGGACGGTTCGAATTGAAGGGGACAGCTGAGCCGCCGCTCTTCTTGCCGCCGTTGCCACCGATCACAACAGTCGTCTTGCCGTTGTCAGTCTCCCCAGTCTTGTTCCCTCCGACCGGATCGGTCTTTTTACCGTTGGTGTTGTCTTTCTTATCAGAGCTAGAGCAGGCCACAGCGAAGGCAAGCAGCAAGCACGATAAAATTCGAGCGAAGTTCATGGGGTGTCTTTCTAAATGAGAATGAGGCGGAGATAACTCATGCTTATATGGAGAAATGGTAACAGCGTCGTGGACACTTGCAAAGATTCCTCCAGCTCTTGGCTGAGACGGACTAGAACCTAGCCCCATTCAAATCCATTGATTTAAACAAAAAGAAAGGGACCAAGTCAGTGCCTGATCCCTTTCTCTGTTATGTGTCTGGGCCAACTGACTAGCTCACTGAGGCGCCAGGCTCACAGTCTTGTTCGGCTTTGAGAAGAATGGCTTTCCCGGCATCGGTTGCCGCCAAGACCATTCCTTGCGACATCACGCCGCGAAGCTTTCTTGGCTTGAGGTTTGCCAAGTAAACGACTTGACGACCAACAAGGCTCTCCGCCTCATAGAACTCGCGGATGCCTGAGACAACCGTGCGAACTTCTGAGCCGACCTGGAGTTCAAGCTTAAGCAAACGGTCAGCTCCTTTGACGGGCTCGCATGTGTTCACGGTCGCCATTCTCATATCGAGCTTGACGAAGTCGTCATAGCTGATCTCGTCTTTCCAATTCATGGCGTTTTCGGGTGTCTCGGTGGCTTCCGCTGCTGGGGCGGTTTTTTCCTCAGTGTTCTCGGTCATCTTTTGAGCTTTCTCATGTTGCTTTAGACGTTCATGCAAAGTATCGACTTCAGCTTTTACTTGCTTCTTCGATAGCTTGCCAAATGGGTTTTCAAAGGCTTCCAAGACCCGGCTTGCTGGGTCCTCTTCTAAAATATTGATCTGTCCCCAACGTTGCTCCGAAAGCGCGTCTTTGCGTCCTGTCGCGCTCCAGAGCGCCTCGGCGCTCGTTGGGATAAGCGGATAAAGACTGAGGGCGAGCAGCTCAACGAGGCGGATACCCACGTTCACAGTCGTCCCACATCGGGCTTTATCTGTCTTAAAGCTCTTCCATGGAGCTTGGTCCTCGACGTATTTATTCGCGGCGAAGCCGAGCTCTAGAATAATCTCGCAAGCCCGCCTCACTTTGAAGTTTTCTAAGGCTTCGCCGGCGCGCTTGTGACAATCGAGCGCTGTCGTAAGAACAGCCTTATCTTCATCATTCAAGCTCGCTTCGGGAACGACTCCTTCAAACTTCGCCAGGGCGAAACCGCGGATAATCCGAGTTGCGAGATTCCCAAAGGTGTCATTCAGTTCGGCGTTGACGCACTTTTGAAATTCTGTCCAAGTGAACTCACTGTCTTTCGCTTCCGGAGCGCCTCTCGCAATGGTCCAGCGAATGTAATCCGCGGGGTATTTCGAGAAGAAGTCTTCAGTGTCGATAGTCCAACCCGAAGTCTTATTGAACTTCTTACCTTCGAAGTTATAGAACTCATTGGCCGGGACATTGTGCGGCATAATATAGCCGCCGTCTTGCTTGAGGAGCATGGCTGGCCAGGTGATGCAGTGAAAGGTAATATTGTCTTTTCCAATGAAGTGAATGAGCTTCGTCTTTTTGTCGGTCCACCACTCCTTCCAAAGGTCTGGTTTACCTTGTTTCTCGGCCCATTCAATGGTTGAAGAAATATAGCCGATGGGGGCATCAAACCAAACGTAGAGGACCTTGCCTTCTTCGTCGCAGTTTGGGACGGGAACTCCCCACTTCAAATCGCGAGTGATATCTCGGGCGCCGATGTCCTTGAGAATGCCGGTCACATTGCTCAGCACATTGCTCTTCCAAAAGTCCTTCTTCGTCTCAACCCAGGCTTCGAGCTCCTCTTTTAACAAGTCCAAGCGGAGCTGCCAGTGAGTGGTGTTTCTCAGTTCAGTGTTGTGTCCGTAGAGCTTACAACGAGGATTAATGAGCTTGGTCTCGTCGAGGAATTGACCGCACTTTGGACATTCATCACCGCGAGCATTTTCGTGGTGGCAGAGGTAACACTCTCCCACGACAAAGCGATCCGGGAGATAGCGGTCGCAGGTCGGACAGTACTGACGATCGGAGGCGCTCTTCGTCAAAAATCCCTTGCTCTCCAATGAGAGGAAGAATTCTTGGGCAATGGCTTTATGGTGTTTATTCGTCGTGCGAGAGAAGTTGTCGAATTTCACATTCAATTGATCGAAGAACTTCGTTATGACTCCGTTGTAATGGTCAGCGTGTTCCCGCGGGCTTCGACCGGCTTTCTCGGCGCTCAATGAAATAGCGGCGCCATATTCATCGGTTCCACAGACGAAAAGCACTTCGTGGCCGGCCAATCGAGCATAACGAGTGAAGATATCTCCGGGAAGATAGGCTCCGGCGATGTGCCCGAAGTGAAGGGGCCCGTTGGCGTAGGGCAACGCGCTTGTTACTAAATATTTTTCACTCACAGCCCTCTCCTTTAAATTCTTTATCCGTGGTCTCGCTCGTCGAGGAGACTTCTGAAGCAGCAGACGCTTTGTCTTCAGGTTCCTGTTTAGCTGACGCGATTATTTTCAGTTTCAAAACGCCTTGTTCAATTTTTGCTTCCAAGGCGTCGTCAATTTTCGCAGCGAACTCTGGGGCCATTTCGTCTCGAGCTTGAGAAATGCTCTCTTTAAGCCACGGTTCTTTCTTGGCGGCATCCACTTGAAAGGCAATATCCGCGAGGCTCGTTGGGTGAAGATGTCCGTAAGCA
>JARGOJ010001000.1 GCA_029210225.1 Planctomycetota bacterium | reverse complement strand
GATTCGTGATTCTGACATATGTCGGAACTTATCTCCGCGGGCCGAATTGGGATTTTTATTGGAGCCACGCCGATTGGCCAGGGCATTAAAAAGGGAGCATTCATGGACGCTGCGCATGGCGATAAGATAGACAAACAAGTCAAAATTAGTCTTCTCGTCACGAGTCTTTTGACTTTGGCATTCTTGTTGACCGCATATCTAAGCGAAAATGTCTTCGCCGATTGGGTTCAGCTTCGTTCTGAGTATTCAGAGATCCTTACAAAGAAAGCCACTGATGATCGAGGGAAGTCGATCGCCGACTTGTTCGAAGTCCGTATCACGCAAAATTATGTACCTGAACTAAAACGTGTGGATCGTTGTGTCACCTGTCACGCTGGTATCGACGATCCTCGAATGGCTGAGGAAAAGCAGCCGTTTCGAAGTCACCCTGGCAAGTTTCTGAGTATTCACACGCCGGGGAAGTTTGGCTGCACGGTCTGTCACGACGGTCAGGGGCGTGCGACTGAGGTGGCGGACGCTCACGGTCACGTTGAGTTTTGGGATTTCCCAATGCTCCCAAAGAAGCTACTTAGTTCCCGTTGCACACGATGCCACGATCAAAAAGACCTCGCCGCAGGCCTCTACGAGAGAGCCCTGGGGGAAAGTAACGGTCTTCCTAAGCTAAGTGAGGCCGCAGCCGCCCAAGGTCAAAATCTGATTGATCAAAAGGGCTGCCTCGGTTGCCATACCTTAAATGGTCAGGGCGGAACAATTGGGCCAAACCTCGCCAATGTCGGTGAGAAGACCTGGCATCAATTAGATTTCTCCCATGTCGAGCAATCAGAAGAGCGCTCGGTCGTTAACTGGCACAAAAATCACTTTGAAAACCCAGCGCTTGTCTCCCCCGACAGCGTCATGCCACCGACTCCTCCCGAAGAGGTCAACGCCTTGACGGCCTATATGCTGTCTCTTAATCAAAAGGTTCCGACAGCCGCGTACCGAGTGCCGAGCAAGGCAACGAACACGGACATGACCGGTCAACGACTCTTTCAGCGCTATTGTTCAGCCTGTCATGGACCGGAAGGTTTGGGCCGAGGAATTCCATCCATCGCGACCCCAGCGCTCAATAACATCGATACGCTGGCTGTTGCGAGCGACAACTTTATGCGCCTTATTATTGCCCATGGGCGTGAAAATACGAAAATGCCTGCCTGGGGTGAGGGTCCGAACCGACTTAGCAATCCTGAGATTGAAAAGATAGTGGCTTACATTCGTAGCTGGGAACCTCAACGTGGGCGGATTGAAGAGGTTAATGCGGCTCGGGGAAACGCTGAAACCGGTCGCAACTACTACCGCATCCTCTGCTTCAACTGCCACGGGGCGGAAGGAAAAGGCGGCCTTGGAAACGCGCTAAACTCTCATGATTTCTTAGGTCTCGCCTCCGATCAATTCCTCGCAGAGACCATCATTAAGGGACGCCCAGGTACTGCAATGCCTTCCTGGAAGCATCTGACAAGTCAGGCTGTCAGTGATCTTGTTGCCTACTTAAGAAGCCTTGAGCCCAAAGCCCCGACTTTTCAAGAGCTTGAGTCTGAAGTGGCCCTTATCAGTAGTTCGACCAGTTTTCAATCATCAAGCGGAGCCCTCGTCTATAAGGTGAATTGTTCTGGTTGTCATGGACGAAATGGGGAAGGAGGAATTGGCCCACAATTAAACTCCGATGACTTCCTCAGAGCGGTCGACGATCGTTATCTATACAACACATTGACGAAGGGCCGACCGGGCACCGCGATGCCAGCATGGAAGAACATGCTCCCAGCGCAGATGGCCGGGCTTATTAAGCACCTCCGCTCGTGGCAGCGTGATAAAAGCCCCATGGTTCTCTCTGTTCCAAAAATTCGCGGAGACGCAGAGCTGGGAGCCATCCACTACAAGACGGCCTGTGAGCGCTGTCACGGCGTCGAAGCTGTGGGCTCCGTTGGGTCTCAGCTCGCGAACAAAGAGTTTCTCAGGGCCACCTCAAACGCCCAGCTCTATCAATGGATCGCACGAGGTCGATCGGGTTCGGCGATGAGAGGCTTCATTGCCGCGGCTCAAGGACCTGTCGAACTGTCTGAGTCCAACATTATGAATGTGATCGCCTACATCCGACAACTTGGGACGAAACGGGGTCCTAGGGTCCGACGGGAGGGAGCCGGGGATGCCAAGTATGGTCGAGGCCTATACGTTGGAAGTTGCGCGTCTTGTCATGGCCAGGATGGTGAAGGAGCCTCTGGACCTCAGCTGAACAACACGGCGTTCTTAAAGGCCGCCTCCGATGGCTTCCTAGCCGCAACAATTATCACTGGGCGTCAAGGAACAGCCATGAAACCTATGATTCACGGCTCCGAAGGAGTGGGTCAGCTCTCGCCAAAAGACGTTCAAGACATTGTTGCGTACATTCGGCTTTGGGAGTTTGGCCAGAAATGGAGAAAACCAAGAGCCGTCGTCGAAGTCACTCGGCGCTCATTTCTCGCAGGTAGTGAATTATACGCGAGATATTGCGCGAGTTGTCACGGGGCCGAAGGCTTAGGCCAGCAAACAGGCGACGGATATCATGCGCCAGCGCTCAATAACAAACAATTTTTGGATCACGCATCGGATGGCTTCTTAATTGCAACTATAGCCCGGGGACGTCGTGGAACACCAATGCGTCCCTTTGGTCAGGGAGCGGGTGGAATTGCGGAGTTGAGCGCGAGTGATATCAGTGACATTGTTTCCTTCGTTCGTGTTTGGCAAAAACAGAAGAAGTCAAAATTGAATAAGCGTTAGCAGGAGAACACAGATGGCCAAGAAGCGCATGTTACCGATTATCGATCGCCGCGATTTTATGAAATTCTCGAGCGGTTGCGGTGCAGCGGCCGCGGCCTTCTCCATGTTCCCCGGCGAGTTCGCCACGGCTCAAGACCTTGCAAAGAATGGAGTCGGAGCCGGCGCACGTCGCACGCTCCAAGCAGCTTGTCCATACTGCGGTGTGGGCTGCGGCTGCTTGATCTCTTGCGAAGGTGACCGAATCACAGGGATTATCCCTGACAAGCTTCACCCCACGAATAAGGGTGTGCAGTGCATCAAGGGACTCAACGCCCACGAGCCTGTTTACCGAGATCGCTTGACTCATGTTTTAGTTCGCAAGGACATGTCCGATCCAATCACAGGCTATGTCTCCAAAACCAAGGGACGCTTCGACGAGGACTGCTTCAAGAAAGTCTCCTATGAAGAAGCTGAAGAACTGGTCGCTGAGAAGACCACCGCCCTGGCCAAGAAGTTTGGTGGAAACTCCATTGGATTGAGCGGGTCTGGCCAGCTAACAATGGAAACACAATGGATTGAGAATCTCCTTATGAAAGGAATTCTCGCCTCCAACTCCATCGAAGCCAACGCGCGTATGTGCATGACCTCCGCAGTGACTGGATA
>JARGOJ010000999.1 GCA_029210225.1 Planctomycetota bacterium | reverse complement strand
CAATTAGAAAGAAGCCAACGTCTTCGAGTGATTGTTCCCATTACCAAACCGAGATCGAACTTCTTTGTGCGTGAGGGCTTTCCTGCCTTGGCCCACCACGAGGTTCTCATAGCGCTCATTGAAGCAGCGGGCCGCTTGGGAGTCACACACCATGTGGGCATCACCGCGACCGCCTGTGGCTTCTATGGGGCTCAGGGGCGTAAGGTCCCAGGCTTCCCTGTCCGTTATCCCGATCTCCCAGAAGAGCTTGAGCGCATGGGCGCTTCAAACTTTGAGATGGAAGCCAGCTTGCTCTTCACTCTTGCTGGACTCTCTGGCGCTAGAGCGGGCGCGGTCTGCGCGGCCTACGCGAATCGGCATCTGAATCAGTTTATTGATACAGATACCAAGCAAGAAGCCGAAGCGCGCTGCATCGAGACGGGCCTTGAGGCGATAAAAATTCTCCGGGCCATGGATAAAGCGAAGGGCCAGTCAGAATACTGGAAGCCATCCGACGGTCTTTGAACTGAAAACAAGGTTCATAGACACATCCCTTTGAAAAGAATCTCCACAAACTGGTACACTCTTCGGGTCAAAATAGTGTCCCAGGAGATTCTATGTCTTCATTTGGTCCTGAACAAAGCTCAGTGATTCAGAACGATCACCGCGTTGAAATTCCCATGAGCAGCTGGCGCGTGCCAAAAGGCTGGCTTGAGTCCTTCTTCCAACAACTCTCCAGGCAAGACCTGGAATATGTGGAACGACAGCGGCTCGCTCGTGAGAACTTAGAGAGCCACTTCGCCACTCTCCTTGAGCGTCAGAAGATCTACCAGGAGCAAAGCGAAGAGCTTTACAAGCTCCGAGAGAACCTTCTCGAAAGAGACCTCAACGAACTTCATGGCACGGTCGACAAGTATCGCGAGCGGATTTCCGATTTCAGCGATCAACACGCAGAATCCCAAACACGGCACAGAGAGCTCGACAACTCCGTCCGGTCCCTTCAAAGAGAACTCGCTGGCCTACGCCTAGAGCAAGCAGCTCAGAGCGACGATGACGCCGTTGAACAAGGTGGCGCTCCCATTCCGCGATTGGGACGGCGCTTCGGAATCCCCCAGGAAAGCGACGAGTCCAGCATTGCCAACCCCGCCCTCAAGCCAGTGGACATGGGCAACATAGAGGTCCTTGCGTTCCAGGTCTCCGTTCTCCAAAACGAAAACGCTCGACTTAAACAAGACGTCCAAACAATGACCGAGATCCTCGAAGGATCCGGGGGCATGCCGGAGAGCAAAGAGCCAGACGACCAAAAACGCCTCGAATGGGAGATTCGCGCCAAGGCTGCGGAGGAAACCGCACGTGCGATGGCGTTGCTCGTCGAGGATCTCTGGCACCACGGCTCACCCCTTGTTGCCTCCCAAATGGTGGAAAACCCCGATTTCGCCAAGCGAATTCGCATCTCCCCACTTAAAAATATTGAGCAGCTCGTCAAAATTTTTGAGAAGGAACAAAACAAGTGGTTTGAGGCTGAAAAGCAGTATGAGCAGCATCTCAACAACCTGGAGCAAGGAGTCCAGGATCTTCAGGATGAGTTAGAGGAAGCTCATGGCCAAAACGAACTGCAAAAGTCGCGAACAACGTCGATGCAGGGCGAAAAAACCAAGTTAGAGCACGATCGTCTTCAACTGCGAGCCCAAATGGACGGGCTTAAAGCCGATGTGGAGCGCCACGAGCAGGAAAAGGACGAGCTTCAAACAGAGTTAGTGCGACTCCGGCAGAAAGTCGTGGATCTCGGTGAGGAAGTCACTCAAGCAGCCCGAGGACGTCAGGAGGCGCTCGCTCGCCTTGGCCAAAACCATGGCGGAGTTCTTTGGACTGGCACCGAAGAGATCGGCGACGATTTTCGCAACGACTTTGAAATCATGCGGCGTTCTTGGTCAAGAGATCGCCAAGATCGCCACGATCGTCTCCAACAACTGTTAAATCCTGCGAAGACAGCGTTTGAAGGAGAAGAGGTCGATGTCGATGGTCTGATCTTTGCCGCACGAAGTGTCCAACTCACCCTGGAGCAGCTTGAAGAGAAGGTTGACGAGAACAGCGGCTATAAGGAGCAACTCGATGATGCGCTGAATGAGTTGGATAGCCTTCTTCAACGGCGAAACAAAGACATCGAAAATGAGTTTGAAAAGACCGACGCGTGCAATCAACAGATGCTCGATCTCGACGAGGCCATTACGAAGGGCGCTCAGGAATATGCTGAGGCCCACGCTGCGGTTCATCGTGTTCAGAAGGCTTATCAGCAAAATCAAGCGGTCAAAGAAGTCGCGGAGCAGGAGCGAGGACGTCTCGAAGAGGCCAGAGAGAGCGCTCGACTGCGTCTGGAAGGACTGGGGGCCGAGCGTCGAAAAATGTCTGAGACCCTCGAGACTCAGCTTCGCAAACAAGCGGATCTCCAAGAAGAACTCGCCGCCGAGCGCGGCAAGACTCCTCGGGACTCCACTCGAATTAAGGAACTAGAAGATCACTCGACGCATATTTCCGGCCTGATGGAGCAAGTCCGCTCGGCCCTAGACGCGGCCCAAGAGGCCGAAGAGTCCGATCATAATGCGCTGGCTGGGAGCGATCGCAAGCTTGAGAACGCACGCTCCCAAGTCGCAGAGATTGAACAACTTCTCTGGGATAGTGAAGCGGCGCTGAGGGGAGCAGAGACCGAATCTGAGACGACGCTCAAGCGTTTGGAGCAGCTTCGGGCTCGGCGCGGTAAATGCGCGGAAGAGCTCAAGAGCTTTCGCGAAGATGTGTCCCAACTTTTCCATGAGGTCAAACTTCACGATTTCGAGAAGAGCCAGTGTCAGAAGAGTCTTTATTGGCTTGAGCAGGTTTCCGCCGATGCGCGGAGCCAGGCCCATCTTCTAAGTGAAGAGTGCACCGCGATCGCTGGGATCATTGAAAAGCAAACCGACGATGACAGCGCGCTCAATCGATTTATTGAGAGTTTTGAATCCCTCGCCGAACGCGCCAGCGAGCTTCGCGGCGAGGACTTTGAAGACTCAGCTCCAGACCAGGTCCTAAAGCGCCTCGACGAAATTGCACGGTCCACAGCGATTGATTACAGCTCAAGGCTTCAGGATCGTTTCTTATCGCAGGAGGCAGAGTTAAAGGAGAGTATTGAAACGATCCAGCAACACGTCCTCGCGATGACCATCAAAATTCGGGAATGGAATGATGGCGCTGCGGAGAGCCAAGACAGCACCGACGACGGGGCAGAGGCGGTCGGGGAACAAGAGACTCTCGAAAAAGAACTAGGAGTGCTCAGGGCTCAATGGCGTGACAAAGAACTCCAATTGGCAAAGGTCCGGGCAGAGTTCAATTTTCATCACCGAATTAGCCAGAACATCTCCAACCCAGAAGAATCCGACGCGTCAGATTCCCTCTCGGCGTTGCTTGTTGACCTGTCTT
>JARGOJ010000998.1 GCA_029210225.1 Planctomycetota bacterium | reverse complement strand
GCTCTCTATTTCATCGACGCCTTCTTTTTCAAGGAAGTGCTCTTCCCTATTTATAAGACTCTCACGTATCAGTGGCTTTGGCGAAGTTCGGAGAAGGGCGTCCTCGAAGACGATGATGAGGAGGAAGATTCGACAGGGCCAGGACTGCTAAAAACGTCGGCTCGATTCGTTGGATTCACCTTTGTCATTCTCGGCGCGATTCCCTTCTTGTGGGCATTTAGCGCGGAGAACTCAATGCTCGGTCTCGGCTTCGCTGCGGCTGCAGTGTTCCTTATGTTCCGCTTGATCTTTGCAAAGAACGCTAAGAATAGTTCGTACAGAAAAGGGATCGTTTTCCTCATGCTTCCGATTTACTTCGTGAGCATGGTTGAGTTGATCCGCTGGGGTTTACTGCTCACGCTTAGCACCGGAGAGGTCCCTCCAGACATTAGTGATCTCTACAAACAGGGTTTGGACATTCTGCTCAAGTCGAGCATCTTCATGGGTGTTCCGAAGATGTTTGGCGTTAAGCTTTCCACTTTGAAACTGGCGAGTACCTGGAAGTCACTCTCTTTCACGGGTATCACGGTTTTTGTGACGAAATTGGTCTTGAATGCAGCGCTCATTGTGGCGCTGGTGAAATCGTTTACTCAGGCGCTTTACAGTACTCGGATTTATCGCCGGACGGGTGAGCGAGGAGTGAGCCAAAGCTCAAGCGCGGCAGCCCTCGCAGAGGTTGAAGAGCTAACATTACAAGGAAGTCCCAGTCAGATTGAGAAAGTGACAGAAGGACTTCAATCGGTCGCAGCGACTCTTGCCAAATCGAAAGCCTATGTAAAGGGAGTGGCTACGGCCGCTGAGCCCGACTCAGAGCAGCAAAAGGCTGCGTTGAGGGCTCTAAACTTCATTGAGAATGAAAATCTGGATACCTTTATCGCTCCGGAAGAGGGTGAAGAGGAAACCGATGGATCAGCGAGTGAAGCAGACACTGGTGCAGGACTGATCGAACGACTGATTTCCATGGTTATTGTGGGGGTCTGGTTAGTACTATTCTACTTCTTCTTCGTTCAAGCGATCGATACAGCGACCAAGAGAGAGATTGTCGATCTTCTAGATCGTGCATCTCAAGAATCGCTTGTTGAGAAGCCTCTCAAGCGTCGCAGACTCTACGCGAGAGTTCTGGACAAAGATAAAAACAATCATGCTGCCCTGCGTTTAGGTGCGGCAACGGACATGGATATTGCCGAGCAACGCGTCAACCTCCTCGATATGGATATGGCGCTCATTGAAATTGATGAGGGGTTCAACAAGGCGATTGAGTTACAGAAGCTCATTGGTATTGAGAGTGAGCTTTATAGGGAAGAGTTAAGACTGCTTGGAGCTCGCGCATACGCATTGCGGGGACGAGTCTTCTTCTTTAAAGAGGACCCCGATCGAGCCAAGACAGAACTTCGCAAGGAGAGGACTCAAGAAACCCGTCGTTTACTTTTTGCCCTAGCCTTGGACGCGGCGGCGAAGGATTTATTGAGCCCGGAAGCGAAGAGGAATCTAAGTGTTGCCAAAGAAGAGCTTGGTATTGATGAAGAATACGCTCCTGCCTCGCTCATTCTGTTTGCGAGAGCATTGTTGACCCTTCGTTCTGGTGAGGTCAAGGAAGGAGCGAATAAGCTCGGCGCATTCTTGATTAACATTGACTCATTTTCAAAAGAACTCCGGCAGAACGCTCGATTCCTTAGAGTTCGAGCGTTACTGCAATTAAATCAATTAGACGAGGCTGAAAAGGAATGCCTGCTCATGATCAAGAATGATCCTGAGTTTGGGCCCATTTACCTTGAATATGGTGATCTTCTACGACGACGAGGAAAGACCAAGGAGGCTCTGAAAGCCTACGATAAAGCCGCGAGCAGTCCGGATCCAAAAGTTAGAGACGGAGGACTTCTGGCCGGGGTCGTTCTTGCTCTAAAACTCAAGAACCCGGACGAAGCAGCCAAGCGTTTTGTTCAGGTCGCAAAACAGCGGGCGACAGATGAATTGTTTCAAAATGATGCCACTCTTTTCATCAAAGGAATTCTGGAAGCTGAAACACTAATTATCCGCGCCGCAAGATGGGGTGGGGATCGTCACAAAGCTCAAATGGCTTTGGCGAGATTGATTACTGGAATTCGTGCGTTAGCGAACAATCGCTTAGGAGTGTCAGCGCTGGAGTTTCGGCGTGTGTTCGCTCAAGTTGATGCTGATTCAGCAGAAGCTTCGATCGCGAGTGCACTGCTCGACGAGATTCAGATTCAAAGGGAGGGGCGTTCCTATCAATCCGAGCGGTTTTATCACCGATTGCGGTTGGAGGACGCAGCAAAGATGATCCGTTCGGAGATTCGCAGAATACTGTTTTCTCCTAAGCGGATCTCCGAATCGCTCAGCCTGGTGTTAAAAATGGACGACCCCAGCGAGCGCTCTAAGGCAGTGAAAGCAGTGGCTGAAGGCGATATGCTCCCACCACGAATGCTGTTTGAGAAGCTCGTGTTGGCACTGAATGACGGACACCCTGATACTCGACTGGCGGCCCTTGAAGCCTTGTCAAAGAACGAGTTTGCAGAAGAGGCTAAAGGCAAGGTTATCAAAGCTCTAAAGGATGGGGACAAGAGAGTCCGAAGAGCTGCAATTCGAGTGATGCAGGGCTTTTCCGGGAGCGCAGCGGTCACGGCGTTGACCACAGCGCTCGAAGATGACGATCGATTTGTTCGTCGTGATGCGGCCTACGCCCTCGCGAAATTCAAATTGCTTGCTAAGCCTGCCTTGAAGACACTTATTAAACTCTTGGATGACGAAAAAGTCATGGTTCGCGACGCGGCATTCGCTGGAGTCAAAGCTCAGGGAGAGGCTGGCAACGAGGCACTTATCGGTGTTTTGGGTGAAACAAAAGATCTGTATACCTCGATTCTGGCAGTCAAACATCTCGGGAAGGAATCCCCGAAACTTTATGACGCTAACATTGTGAAAATCACAGAATTTCTAATTAGGGTTTTAACGACAAGCAAAGACCCGTTCAATCGTAATTGGGCTGCTCAGAGATTAGCTAAGGTTCCTTACTACAAAAAGGTTGCCGACAAGAAAATACTCGGTCTCGTTGGTGAAACTCTCAGAGTATCATTGAAAAAATCTAAGGATCCAGCTGTTGGAATCGGTCTCGCGTCATCGATTCTTCGCGCCTCTAGAACCTATGGAATTGACGGGAGCCAGGCTGTCGATCACTATCTAAACGAACTGAAAAATCGCCCAAGTTTGCATGACGATATCTTCAAGAGCCTCCAGATACCAGGTATCGATGAAGCGGCAGTGCCGATTATCGAGGGCATGATTCGGGAGGATTCACTCCATGGCAAAGCTCAAGACTTTCTCAATAACCTGTTGAAAGACACTAAGCGCAAAAAAGAGGTCACTGAAGAGGCCATTAAACAA
>JARGOJ010000033.1 GCA_029210225.1 Planctomycetota bacterium | reverse complement strand
CAAGGAGCCGTTGCTCTTTGGTTTTGACTTTGTATTTGCGGGGGTTTTGGGGGGCTTTGTTGCTGCCCCAGCTGCCATGGGAGGAGTCGCTGGTCTTACTTTTTTGAGCTTCTTTCAGCTTGTTATTCAACTGGGTGAAGGCTTCTTGGCTCCAGGACCCGCTGCCGGGTCGTTCCTTTTTATCAGGAGTGTCAGGAGCTGGGGCTGCCTTGGAGGCTGTTGGATTGAAAATGGCCTGATCCAGCCCGTAGGCCTTGGAGAGTTGTGCTGGGCTCTGTTTCTTGAAGAAGCGAGCTGAAGGGCGGGAGGGGCGTTGTTTTGGAGCCTTCATAAACTTATCTCGGGCCAGCTGCAGGAGCTGCAGGGTATGGGCGTTAAAAGACTCTCTGGCGCTGTTGAGAATTTGGCTTTGTTGATCTTCTGACAGGGGGTGCGCCCTAACAATGTAGTGGCTCAGGCGTTGTTGGTAGGAATCCTCTATTTGTTGATCTTGGGCCTTCTTTAACACGTGGGGAGCGACGCCTTGCTTTTTGGCGGCGTGGCTATAGTGGGCTTCGGCGCGGAGGAACTCAAACTTGGACACTTGAGCGTAGAGCCCGGGGATGTCTGTTTGCTTGAGTAATTGTTTTTGGCAAAGGTGTTCAAGCCAGGAATCGCCTTGTTCCAGAGATTCGTATGTCTGGAGCTCAGCACTTATAGCTGAGAAGGCGAGGAGGCCTTGTTGATAGAGGGCGCGAGCGGTGAGAAAATCTTTCCAAGTTAGTTTCACAGAGCTGCTCAGGGGAAAGGAAAGCGATAATCAAAAAAGGAATGGCTTCAAGAGATAAGAGCTTTCAGGGCACTTTTCAAGAACGACTTGTATAAATTGTCGGGTTCTTTGGCGATCTGCTTGCTAGAAGAGCCCTAGCAAGGTCTGGAGAGGCTTGAAGCGGGGGGCGGGAGAAGAATTTGTGCTTCTCTCAGCCGCGGGGCTGATGTGGATGTTGTTTTTGCGGCTTTGTCTTTATGAGTTCATGGTATAGCCCATGGAAGACTTTTGCAAAAATGTGTCCGGATTGTTGCCAAGACCTCTCTTTGATGGGTGTCTTCATGGCATCATTAGGCGTTGAATTTGACTGCTTTGAAGCATGGAGGAGAATCGTAGTGAGTGAAGAAAGTAGTGTGATGAAGCGCATAGGGCTGATCATAGGTGTCATGTTGGTCCTCTTTGTTGTGATCATGGTTTGGTATTTCGCGACTCATTCGGGGCGGAGCGCGTCTCGTCTGTTGGGGCGTAAAGCGGCTCAGAAAGTGACCGTGCCAAATATGCCTGAGGTGAAGAGCTTTATCGGCGCGAGCTTTGATAAACGTGGGGAGAAGACGGCCAAGGAATTGACCTTTCTGGCCTCTGATGGGTACGTTTATACGATTGAGTTCCTCGATAGAAATGTGCGCGAGGGAGCGATCCGCTGGGTGCCTCACGACGAGAGCAAGTCAATTGTTCGCAGCCGTGCGTTGACTCGATGGCTGGGGGGCGCTGTCAATTACAAACTGCCGAAAGATTGCGCTCAAATCTTAGATGTTGATGTCTCCTATGATTCAAAGAACCAGCGCGTTAAGAATCTGGTCTTTCTCTCGACTGATGGCGGAATTTGGTCGAAGGAATACCGTGACGGAGCCTTGGCGGCAGAGGGTTGGATGAAAATCTTGCCCGATCCGAACGCTGAGAAGGCCAAGAAGAAATAGGAACGATCCAGGAATGTCGGAAAAATTAGACTTCACGATTGAGAGCTTGGGAGAGGCCACGCGGCCCAATCCATTAAAGCGTTTTGGTCCGGTGACTCATGTCTTAGACTCGACTCGTTTGCCCTATCGGCCGCATTACGAAGTGGACGCTGGCGTATCAAAAGCGAGCCAGCAGCTCGGTTTTGAAGTCGCCGGTCCCCGGGAGAAACTGTATTTTAAGCCTGAGTCAGTCAAGGCGGCCATTGTCACTTGTGGAGGCCTCTGTCCTGGGCTCAATGCTGTGATTCGTAGCATTGTTCATCAATTGCATTATCGTTATGGCGTGTCGAGTATTATCGGGATTCGCAATGGCTACAATGGCTTTGGCGATGAGGGGAAGACTCCAAAATACCTGACTCCCGAGACCGTTCATTCAATTCATACTCAGGGCGGCACTGTTCTAGGCTCAAGCCGAGGAACTCCGCCAACAGAGCAAATCGTCGCACGTCTTCAGCAATTGGGGATTAATGTCCTCTTTGTTGTTGGGGGAGATGGAACGATGCGCGGGGCCGACGCGATTTGGCAAGAGGTGAAGCGAATTGGATTGGATTTGGCGGTCGTCGGGGTGCCAAAGACCATTGATAATGACATCCCTTATGTTCGTCGCTCCTTTGGTTTTGAGACGGCGGTTGGCTTCGCCACTCAGACGATTCACGCGGCTCATACGGAGGCGGAATGTGCTCCTAATGGGATTGGCTTGGTCAAGCTCATGGGGCGCCACAGCGGCTATATTGCGGCGAGCGCGGCTTTGGCGTCGGGGCATGCAAATTTTTGCCTGGTGCCTGAGGTGCCTTTCTTGCTTGAGGGAAAGACGGGCTTGTGTCGAATTGTTGAAGAGCGGCTTCGCAATAAAGGTCACGCCGTTATTGTGGTTTCAGAGGGCAGCGGGCAAGAGTTCTTCGATGAAAGTGAGCGGTCCCGTGATAAGTCGGGGAACCTCGGCTTTGTCGATATTGGGCAGTATCTTCGCGATCAATTGAAGGCCTATTTTAAACGTGAATCTTCCATTGAACCAACAATTAAGTACATTGATCCGAGCTATATTATTCGAGCTTCACCTGCGAATGCGGCCGATCAATTATTCTGTTCGCGCCTCGCTCAAAATGCCGTTCACGCGGCGATGGCTGGAAAGTCGGGCATGTTGATTGGCTATTGGCATGGTCAAATGACCCACGTTCCGATCAAAGCCCTTCATGGGCAATCCCAATCAATCAATGAGGCCGGGGAGCTCTGGTTCAATATATTAGAAAATACTCGCCAGCCTCGAAAAATTGGGGCTTAATGCTTTGTTGGCAATTCATAACTGACGGCTCATTCTAAGGGAGAATTATGATTTTGTTTCGCGGCCCGCTTCTTGCGTTTTTTGGTCTTCTGCTCATGGTCCAGCCTGTCTGGGCCGCAGGGAGCGAGGCCATCCTTATTTTGGCGAATCGCAATAAAGCGAAGAGCCTTGAGGTGGCGAAGCATTACTCTACGTTGAGGAAGATCCCTGAAGATCAGATATTGAAATTGGATTGCAGTGATAAGGAAGAAATCCTCCGGGCTGATTTCGATAAGACGATCGCAACGCCGGTCAAAGAATACCTCGCTGAGCATCCAAAGGTTCTCATTGTCGTGCCCTGTTGGGGTGTCCCGCTCAAAGTCAAAGATCGTGATCCTAAGGACAACGCCGCGATCAAAGCTGGCTTTTTCAAAGGGCGGGACAACGCTGCTGTCGATGGTGAGATCGCGCTGTTCCGCCGTGAGGGGGATGAGCTGAGCGGGGCTATTCGCAACCCCATCTTTGGCAGTCAAACTCCGCTGACCCTCGAATCGAAGATCCTCATTGTTTGTCGCCTGGATGGCCCGACTCCGGAGCTGGCAAAAGAGCTGGTCGACAAGGCTATTATCGCGGAGGCGCTGGGGCCGGTTGGTCAGAGCTTCCTTGATACTCGAGGCCCGAATCTAAAAGGCGGCTACAAGGTCCGGGACGACATCATGGTGAAGGTGGCTGATGCATGGAAGAAGATCGCCTTTCCCTTCGATCACGATGTGAAGCCTGCGGTTGTCGATCTATCGACCCGGGAGAAACTACTACACTACTATGGCTGGTACGCTGGCAGCCAGAAACCAAAAGGCACTGTTCAATTTCGTACCGGGTCGATCGCTATTCACCTTCATAGCTTTAGCGCCGCGACGATTAGAAACCCGAAGAGGAACTGGGTCGCTCCTTTGCTTCAATGGGGCGCGACCGCCACTTATGGAACGGTCTACGAACCTTTGACGGTCGGCTTCCCCTACGAGAATGTCTTTTGGGATCGCCTCGCGCAAGGCTGGTCTTTTGGTCAGGCGGGACAGGTCGCCAATCAACTTTTGTCCTGGCAAGCCGTCTTTGTTGGAGATCCGCTCTATACACCCTATTCAGAAGATTCAGTGAAGAATCATAAGGCCTACAAAGACGCGATCAATAACAGCTTGGTCGCCGATAAGCCTCTCGACCCCGCTCTGTCTAAATCATTACCCCTTTATGACGCGCTCTACGCTATTCTTAGCAATCGATTAACGGAGATCTCCATCGAGAAGAACCCCGACGAGGCCTTGAAGAAATTGGCGAGCTTTCGCTTTCTCATTCAAGATCTCGGCGTCGATAAACTCGCTGCTATCGCACGAGCACCTCTCGCGAAGGGAATCAAGAAACGCTTTGACGAGATAAAGAAGCAAGTCTCAAAGAGGATGACTGACACGATAGATTTAGAGCAGGCTTTGAAAGATTGGAAGGACTGGGACATCTACAGCGATCTTGAGAAGTTTCGGGATCAAGTGAAGTCAAAACAAGAGAAGCTCAGCGGTAAATTACTGAAGAAAGCGCGCGCCTCGAAGTCGTCGAAATTCTATTTGACCGCGTGGCTTCATTGCCATGAAATTAAGCAATATCGCCTCTCGAAAGATGTTGCCCTCGCGACAGACTTTCAAAATGAGATCTTTAATAACGCGAAGTCTAAAAAGAGGCTCATGAGAGACTGCCAGAAGAAGTTGCTTCCTCTTCTTAAAAAAGCCGAATCTGCAAAGCGTCGCAAGAAAGTCGCCAAGGCTCAGGACATCCTCGTGGATATTGTGAAGCGATATCCTGACTGTGAGCTAAAGAAGAAGGCCGCGAAAATGCTGAAGGACCTCCCCGAAGCGAACAGAAAGAAATGAATAATTCAGCGCCCTTAGTCTTCCAATCGAGAATTGCCGCTGCAGAAATGGACCAAGATCGAATCGCGATCTTCCAAAACGGCGCGATCACGATCTTTGCGCTGGCCGACGGCGCGGGGGGACGCAGTGGAGGCGCTGAGGCTGCCAATAAAACCGTGACAGACCTCATCCAATCTTTCTCGTCTCTTAAGTCTCTGCCAAGCGTTAAAGACTGCGTGAAGGCTCTTGAGCAGCTTGACGTGGCTCTTTACCGGGATAAGCACTGTGGAGAGACCACGGCCGTTCTCGTGGTTGAGGCAAAGGGGAAAGTCGTCGGAGCCAGTGTTGGCGATTCCGGCGCTTGGCGCGTCTCTTCCCAGGGCTTTTTAGACTTGACTAAGTCACAGCGTCGCAAGCCTTTCCTTGGTTCGGGAGCTGCGCAGCCGAGGTCATTTGGGCCGCTGGATTTAGGGCAGGGGCGCTTGCTCATCGCGTCGGATGGGCTCTTCAAATACAGTGATTGGAGTGCGATCCGGGAGGTCTTAATGAACTCGTCCTTCGATGAGTGCCTGGCCAAACTCATAGAGCCCTGCCAGATGAAGTCGGGGCGCCTGCAAGACGATTTAGCCCTTATCGTGGCGGAGAGACGAGCAGCTGGCTAAACATCGTTGCGGGGCAGCGTGATAGTAAACAGAATGTTGTCTTCACCCTGAGTTTGAACGTCAAGTTGCCCCTGGTGCCGCTTAATAATCGAACGCGTCAGTGCCAGGCCAAGACCATAGCCCGGGATCTTCCCGCTTTGCCCTTGGCTACCACGGACAAAGGGCTCGAATAGAGTTTCAAGGTTGAGCAACTCTGTCTCTTCGAATTTATTGCGCACGGTGACTTTGATTGTTTTTTCAAGGGCGACGCTTTGAATGTCAATCTGGCTTTGTTTTGGGGCATATTTGATGGCGTTTGTTAGCAAATTCCATAGCGCGCGAGCGAGTAGTGATTTGTTCCCTTTTACATAGAGACTGTTCTCGCACAATTCCGAATGGATTGTCTGCTCCTTCTCCTCCGCGAGCACCTTGGATTCTTCGGATAACTCGGTAATAAGGCTCAATAGATCAATGTCCTCTGTTTCGTGAAGCGCTTTGTCTTCGATGGCAAGCTCAAGCAGAGCATCGATCACGCGGCTTAAATCGGTGATGTCTTCGAGCATGGAGGCGATGGTTTCGTTGGCTTTCTCTGGATCACCTATTGTTAACGCGAGCTCAGCTTCGCCGCGCATGCGGGCCAGGGGAGTTCTCAATTCATGGCCCACGTGGGCTGTAAAGCGCTTCAATTGCTCGAAGGACATCTCCATTTTCTCAAGCATGGTATTGAGCAAGTGTGATAGCTGTTCAAGCTCCGAGCCCTGACGAGGGACGGCGAGTCGTCGTCCTGGGCCTTCTTTCTTAATGAGTCTGGCGTCTTTAACCATTTGTTGAACGGGGGCGAGGGCAAAGGTGAGCAAGAACCAACTCATAATGAATGATAGGAAGACCGCCGAGAGAAGGCCAATGAGGAAGTTCTTGCGATGTTCATAGAGTGTGTTCTGTGCGCTCGTGCGGTCAATCACAGCGACGGTAATCCATTTGACTCTATTCGGGCCGTCAATGATCTGTGCGGCGCGGCAGACCGGTCGATTGGAGTGATAGAAATCTTCATAGGGGAACTCGCCTTTTGCCGCGAGGGAGATGCCAGTCTTCCACCGAGGGAGTGGAGTAAAGCCCTCGTCGGCTAAGTGAAGGACGCGGTCTCCAGAGAGGTTCCAGACTTCGAGGCTGAGGACGTTTTTCTCTGGGAAGATAGTGTCAAACTTGACGCGGTGTTTATTGATGGCGTTCGCGGTGGAGTAATTTGAGGCGACGAGTGCGACTTCTTGAGCCTCATGGTGCGCAAAGAATTTAAGGCCCTCGTCGAGCTCTTTACCGATGAGGTAGTCGGAGAGCCCACCGAAGATCAGTCCTAAAATGGCAATCGTGATTGTTAGTAAGGCTGAGAGTCGGAAGCGGATGGAGTTCCAGGAAAGAACATGTCTCATGACTTATCACAACTCAGTTCAACCTGGTCTTTGAAAATGTAGCCAATCCCTCGAACAGTTTGAATGAATTGCTCCTCATTAAACGGCTTGAGTTTTTTGCGCAGGTAGTTCACATAGACATCGACGACGTTTGTGCCCGTGTCGAATTGATAGCCCCAAACACGGTCGGCGATCATGGCGCGGGTGAGGACCTCGTTGTTGTGTTGTAAAAAGTAAGCGAGCAATTGAAATTCTCTCTTTGTCAGTTCAATTGTCTTATCCTCATAGCTGACGGTTTGTTTGAGCCGATCAAGGGAGAAGGGCCCCGATTCAACCTTCATCTCCGCGTCTCCGATACGGCGGAACAGTGCCCGGATGCGGGCTAGCAGCTCGACGAAGCTAAATGGCTTGACAATGTAATCGTCGGCTCCCACGTCTAATCCTCGGACTCGGTCTTCAACCTCGCCACGGGCTGTCACGGCGATCACGAGAGTCTTCTTCTCAGTCTCACGAAACTTCTTCAGGAAATCAAAGCCGTTCATTCCAGGGAGCATGATGTCGAGGATGATCAAGTCAAATTGACCTCGGGTGGCGGTCTCCAAGCCATGGATCCCATCGTTGCAGGTCTCGACATGATGCTGCTCAGCTTCAAGGCCTTTGCAAATGAAGCCAGCGATCTTTGGATCATCTTCAACGACGAGCACTCTCATAATTATCCTCTTTGTTTCAATGTTGATCCAATTTTAGCCCGCCATCATCAGAGAGAACAGCAGAAAGGACTCAGATTAGAAGATTCTAATGCCTCTCTAACTTTTCTCGTGAGCCTGAAGTCTCGATAATCACTGGGCTGGGAAAGTGCAGTGCTCAATTCACTTGATTGACCCGCTCAAAGAGTTTTCTGCAATTTTTTCAATGAAGACTGAAGAAATTACAACCCTCCCCGCAGGCTGGAATTAGGAGTTTCAATGAGAATGTTTACGGCCCATGGTTTCTCGTTTCTGAGGCCCATATTAAAGGAGCTTCTTGAAAAGCAAAGCTGTGGCTTCGAGGGTGTTGACAAGCGAAGTCTGGTCAGTGATGGACGGCGGTCGAAGGTGTCTTACATTGAAACCCATGGGGTCCGGGCCTACGCCAAGCTCTATGTCGATCAATGGCCACGAAAGTTGCACTCGTTGCTCCGACGAAGCCGGGCCGACCGGGAGTTTGGAGCGATGCGGCTCTTGGATTCTCAAGTGGAGAACCCCATCAAGCCCCTCGCTTGGGGAGAAAAGAGACGCTTTGGTGTCATTGAATCGAGCGTCCTCATTACAAGGGCTTGGGACTCTTCGCATGATTTGCGAGCGTTGCGGAGAAAATGGCAGCGCGGTGATATGGATGCGGACGAGCTCGAATCATTGGCCCAGGGATTTGCTGGCGTCTTGGCGCAGCTTGCCCAAATTCATGAGGACGGCACCTATCTTGGGGACGGTTACGATAAGAACCTTCTCTTGCGTATTCAGCCCAATCAGCGGCTGGAGTGGGCGTGGATCGATCAGCCCCATCTCTCCTTTTATGGCAAGCCGCTCTCTTGGCGTCTAAGAATTCAAGAGTTGGCGCGCCTCGACAAGTGCCTTCACGGCTTCTTTCCAGTGCAAGCTCGTGAGGAGGCTTGGGATCGATACTTCAACGGTTTGCTTTCGCCGGAGCAGAAAGCAAATCTAATGGTTCGAGTCGCTGCGTTGCGAGAGCAAATGAAGTCTCCGAGCCTTTATCGGCGCTTTACAGTTTTTAGACGGCACTTTTCCGAGGCGATTCTCACGAATCCGCTCACTCAATCATAAACATTTTTCAATCATTAATAAGTTATGGAGAAGACTATGGACGCGAGCATGCAGCGCTATGCTGACAACTTAAAGACCGAGGAGGCCGCGCAGAGTTACTCAACAAAATACCAGCGGATTTGGCACAAGCGCTTGTCGGATAGCCGAGAGCGCGCGGTGATTCGGGCCGCTCTCGCGCTGACTGGAGGACCCCATTCCCGCGTCTTGGATATGCCTTGTGGGGCGGGGCGACTGACGAGGGAGTTATTGCCCTTTGGAAAGGAGTTTTATTGTGCTGACTACTCTCCAGAGCAATTGAAAATATGTAAGTCGCGATATCCGGATGAAAACCTGAAAGTCGTTCAAGCCAGTTGTTTTGAATTGCCATTCGAGGCTGATTTTTTTGACTTGGCGTTTTCGGTTCGCCTTTCCCATCACATTGGCGACCCAGACCAGCGCGTGCGGTATTTAGAGGAGCTGTTTCGGGTGTCAAAACGCTATGTTATTGCGACTTTCTTTGACGCACGCTCCTTCAAAAATAGGCTCCGTGAGTTCCGAAGGACCTTCTTGGGAAGTCGTAAACGGGGCAAGTTTACAATGAGCATGGAGCAATTGGCCAAAATTGCTGCCGCGTCAAATTGGGACATGAAGGCGGCGATTCCGATTTCTCGGATTGCGTCCGGGCATAAATACGTTGTTTTTGAAAAGCGAGAGGATTGACGGCGCTCTCAATCGCATTGATTTAAAGGCTTTGTCAGTATTAGATGAGATTAATGTGACTCTAAGAATGGAAAGTTGATAATTGAATTATCCTCAATATTGAACACTAACAATAGATGAGGATAGCGATGCTTTCATTTCCTGTGACGATATTGATTTTTGGATTGGGCTCCGGAGTTGTTCCAGCGGAGGAGAGTGAGGAAGAGAGGCTTGTAGTTCCTCAGTTGAAGCTGAGTTATCGAATCACACAGGCGCCGGTTTCTGGCTTCGTGAGAGTTCCCAAGGGAGGGCAGGTCGGCAGTAGTTCTTTCAGGCGGCCGAATTTCTCCGAGCTTGGAATCACTCGTGCGCAGGTTCCTGAGTTTGGCATTTCGGGTCGAATGAGCGGGGCTCATGGTTTTTACTTATCTTACAAGGAGATAAGGCTTGGAGCTTCTGGGGTTTTGACCAGCCCGCTTATAAGTCAGTCTGTTCAGTTTCCCGCTGGAGAACCCCTAAAATCCGACTTGAGCTTCACTTTGATTCGCTTGGGCTATTCGTACGCTCTGGACCTCTATCAAGACGAAGAAGAAGGCGAGTCGGTGTTGTTGACCTTGAGATTTGGCGCTCTTTACTTGAGGTCGGATATTCAGATTGAGGGAAGGGAGGGGCGGGAGGTCGATCGAAATTATGGGCAGTCGAACCTAGAGCTCGGCTTCATGCTCCGTTGGCAGATGTCCAAGAAATTTGCTGTTTACACGGACGCCTCCTACTTCCCTGTTTATCAAAGTCATCATGGCCACCCGGGGCGCTTGGCGCTTGAGATCGGCGCCGATTATACGTTTTACGAAACACCGGTGTTTAAACTCGGCCTCGAGATTGGCGTCGGATATGAATCGATTCAGTTCTTAGATGATCAGGATGTGCCCAACAGAATTGAATTGAGACTGGGTCCTTCTTTGACGGTTGGGCTCTCGCTGTCGTTTTAGAAGACGCTCTTTGTTGTTCATTGAGTTGGGTTTTTGACCGGCCATTATTGGTCTCGTTGCTAACGACCCAGGTCTCTTTTAGAAACGAGGCAAACATTGTTGAAGTGGTGCTCCAGAAGACTTGCAAAAGAAGGGGAACTCTCAGCAGGGAAAGCGGATGTAAAAGCGAATTATGATTAAACTAAGTCATCCACCGCAGGGAGTGATGGTTGTCGTGTTGCGACGCGAGTTAAGTCTTCTTCTCCTGCTCTGGATAGGCTTACTGGGCCCCGATGACGGTTTGTCGAGAGTTTTCGGTTTGGCTGACGGGTCCTCGTCGGAGGCTCCGCATAGAGCATGACTAATGGAGTATTTAAGAGATTTTAGGGGCCACGGCGGAATTCGAAGCTTGACTTGCTTGTTCAATTTGTTGTTTATGCATCTTGTGACTTGCTGTTTTTCTTGAGTTCTTGCGAGTGGCTAGAGTTGACTCTCCCACCGAGCTCTGCATTGTTTGACGATCAAGGGTGAGAGTCTCTGATTTATGAGCAGCAGGGCGAGTTGAAACAATGGGATTGTGAGATATTCATTGAAAAGCGCTCAACGACACTGTCTCCTAAATGAGTCAGTTGAGAATTAGAGCGTTCTAATAGTTCTCTAATATTGTTGTAGTGGACTTTTAGTTAGTGTCAGGGCGATAATTAAAACGCGGAAACAATACAAATAGGATTATTGCCATGTCTAACGAGCAAGAAACTGATCTCAATGCGAACCCAAACGCGCCTCCAGCGGATCTCTCTTGGAAACGGAAGCTCCAAGCACAGGTCTTTCAACATAGGGGTGTGCCCTTACTATTGCTCGCAGTTCCTATTGTTTATTCAATGTTGACAAAGGGTGACTTGCAGCTTTGGGAAGCGGGCCTCGGTTTGCTTCTTGCCGTGATGGCCATCTCATTGAGGCTTTTGGCGATTCGGCGCATCGGAAAGAACGCCCGAGTCCGAAATTGCGATCCTCATACATTGATTTGCACAGGCCCTTTTGCCTGGACCCGAAATCCTCTCTATCTGGCCAATATATTGATGCTGACCGCACTCGCAGTTACAGCTGGAAATGAATGGGTTTCTCTGGGCATATTTGTCATCGGAATATTCTGCTATTGGCCCGTCATACTCTGGGAGCAGACTCGATTAGAAGAAGAGCTTGGCGCAGCCTACCAATCTTACAAGGCTAAGGTTCCCGCTCTTCTACCCTGGAGAGCTCCGTACAACGGCCCTGAAACAGCCCATGCGGCTATTGTTCCCTGGGGCGAAGTCTTGCGCCGCGAGAAGTCACTTATTCCGGGAATTGGAGTGGCCTACGGGGCGCTCATTCTCGCTCGGACTGGTGTTGTCCCAGTTGTCCAATGGGTTGAAGCCAGCGGGCTCGATCACAATGTCTTACATACATCCATTTGGGCGGTGTCTATTATCATTTCCGTGGGTTACTCCATTACATCCGAGAGAAAGCGTTCTCGGAGAGCCCTTCGGAAGTTACAGCAAAGACAAGAGCATCTGGCTCGTGAGGCCGCGAAGGCTGCCGTTGAGAGCAGTCCAGTCTTACCCGCCCAAGGCTGATTTGTCTTCTTGGGTAAAGCGTTCGTAGCGGCAGGGCGCTTTTCAATATTATTGCTGCCCAACTTTCATTCCAAGGAATGAAGGTGACTGGATTCTAGTTCCATCTCGCCCCAGCGAGAAAGCGAATTCCTCCCTCAGGGAATGCGTGACTGTCATAGTGCTCGTCCTTTGGTCAAAGAGTTCGCTCTTAGTCTGTGTTGGCTCATTCAAGGCTGAGAGCCGGCAAATTTTGGTTCAATGAATGCTCTTGTCTAGCGCGGGGAGACCTCGATCAATGAAGCGAGGCCGGTGAGATTGCGACTAGCTCTTCCCAAAGTTTGTCGAGGACGACTCCCGGATGCTATCGTGACTAGAAGTCCGAATTGTGAGGTCCTTGGCGCCTGTCCCAATCTGCCCCAATGGGACATTTTTCACCAGCCGGACTTTGTTTGCTGAAGCTTCCAGGTGGCAGCGACGATTCGCAAGGACGTGAAGCGCCAGCCTTGGATCACTTGTTTCTCACTCCTAAAAAATCCTCTTCATTTTTTTCTGTTCAGTGAGGCCACTGGCGTGTTATTCGCGTTGTTATGAAAGTGATCGCTGAGCTGTTTTGAAGATCATGAAAGGCGTGCAGCAAATGTTAAGAGAAATGTTTAGAAGCCGGCACCATTGGATGAATGTCCTATTCTGCGTGCTGTTTGGGCTTTTATTCAACGCTGGCTGCACCCTGACAGCACGACGGACCGCGGTGGTCGATGACTATGAGCCCATGTATTATGAGAGTCGAGTTGTCTACTTCGATACTTGGGGTGAGCCTTACTACTATAACGGTGGAGTCGTGGTCTATGTGCCGAGGACCTATCCTCGCTACAACGTATACGTGACTTATCACCGGCAACATCGTACGGGCTATCGAAACTGGCGCGAAGACCACGGTCCCTCGCGACGTGCGCCGGCCAACAATCGGGTCCGTCAAAACCGCCCTGCACCAGCATCGAACGCGGGGAGGCCCGCACCAAGAGGAGCTCCTGGGGGGGATCGGCGTAGGCGCTGAGACCCTGCGTCGTTTTACTTTTGGGAGCTTCAGCTTTGCGGATACTGGATGGCGAGAGTCCCTACCCCGTCGTATTCATCCTTAGGAGACCTAAAATCAGGGTCCAGCAAAGTTTTGGGGTCGTTTCAGAGCCGCTCTACTCTGAATGACACGCATCCCTCTTCTCCCAAATCCGTCCGACCTCAAGCGACCCAAACACCCACTGTCTTTCGCATTACGAACTATCGATCCTCTGTGGAGGCCCCTTTTTGTTAATCGGCGTAAGAAGCAAGCAATATAAGAGATCTGGGGCTTTAAGGGCTCAAGATTTCAAGCTGATGAATACCGCGGGTTATTGCGATTTATATATGAGAACTTCTGTCTTAAAGATGGAACGTCGAGTTTTAGATTTGGAGCAGTACTGCGCTAGAAAGAAGGGTTAATCGGCCGTCTGGAAAGCTCTTGTTACGCGTCACCTTGTGAGGCCTGTTTTCCCTTGCCAAAGTGTCGGTAAAAGGTAGGAACGAGGAAGAGGTTGAGGAGAGTACTGGTGAACAGGCCGCCAAGAATGACGAAGGCCATAGGATACTCAATCTCGTGTCCTGGGAGATTCCCAGCGATCACAAGAGGTATCAGCGCTAGACCCGCTGACAACGCTGTCATCAAGATTGGAGCAAGCCTCTCTTCGGCTCCTCGGAGGACCAGATCTCGACCAAAGTTATGGCCTTCTTCGTTTTCTAAATGGCGGAAATGGCTGACCAGCATGATTCCATTGCGAGAGGTGATTCCCAAAACAGTGATGAAGCCGATCATTGAGCCCAATGAGATCACGCCTCCACCAATAAATGCACCCCAAATACCTCCAATTAAGGCAAAGGGGAGGGTTAAGAATACGAGAGTGGCGGCTCGCCAAGATTGAAAGTCGGTATAGAGAAGCAGGAAAATTCCAAACAAGGTGAGACTCAGGAGATATCCCAGGCGGTCCCGTGATTGTTCGAGGGCTTCATATTCACCGAGTATCTCTGGGTGATAGCCAGATTCGAAGGAGAGCTGGCGGACGCGTTGCTTAATGTCTTTGGCGACTGAGCCGAGGTCCCGGCCTCGAACGTTACAAGTCACGTCGATTCTTCGAGAAGCACCCTCTCTCTTAATTGCATTGGGCGTTGGTACAATGGCAATGTCGGCAATATCTCCCATGGGAACTTGACCACCGTTTGCGGTGTCTATCATGAGAGTGCGAATACTATCCACGTTGTCACGTATGTCTTTTGTGCCCCAAAGTACAATGTCGTAGATTTTCTGTTCTTCGTAGACCTCTCCAACCTTTGTCCCTTTGATGAGCGTGGTCGCAGCTTCACGAACCTCTTGGGCGGTCAGGCCAAATCGGGCCGCGGCCTCTGGGCGCAATTGAACTTGGATTTGAGGCACTAAAACCTGCGATTCGATCTTCAAATCGATGACCCCGTCAATCTCACCCATCGCGGCCTTTACGGTCGCGGCCTGGCTTCGGAGCTTTGCTAAATCAGGGCCAAAGATTCGAACGACAATGGTCGCGCTCGCTCCCGACAGGACTTCTTTGATTCTCTCTTTAAGGTAAGTCAGAACATCCCGTTTCAAGCCCGGGTACCCATCGATGATCTTTTGTATCTTGTCGACAGTCTCAGGGTAATTCGCCTTGTCATCGATACTAATCCAAAGCTCAGTGAAGTTAGGACCGACAACCTCATCGGCCACCTCCGCTCGTCCAATATGTGAGCCGAAGTTTCTCACTTCTGGGAGCGCACGTAACTCTTTGCTGACTTCAATAGTCGAACGATTCATGGCCTCAATTGATGTTCCAGGTTTCTCAACCCAGTGCATCAGAAAATCCGTCTCTTGGAAGTGAGGCAGAAACTCTGTGCCCAACTGACTTAACAAGAAAGCACTCGCCAAGACGACCCCCAGCAGCACTAAGCCGACGAAGCAAACGCTTCGATTGATGACCCACGAGAGGGCAGGACGGTAGAGCGCCTTGAGCCATTTCACAAAGGGGACCTCCTTCTCTCGAATGGGTGCATTGGGCAACAGCATTAAACACAAGGCCGGAGTAATAGTGAGAGCGGTGACTAAAGACACAAAAATAGCGAGGACATAAGACCACGCTAAGGGTCTGAAGAATGCACCAGCCAGTCCTTCGAGGAAGAAAACTGGGATAAAGACCAAGACGATAATGAGGCTGGCGTAGACCACCGCGCTCCGGACCTCCAGGGACGCCATTAAGACGACCTCATAGGCCGGTTTTGGGTTTTCTAGAGCTTTATTCAAGTGCAAACGTCGGGATATATTTTCGACGTCAATGATCGCATCGTCAACGACTTCTCCCACGGCAATCACAAGGCCTGCAAGAATCATAGTGTTGATTGTGCTACCCGTGTAATAGAGGACGATCGCCGCACCCAAGAGTGAAAGGGGAATCGCTAAGATCGTTATCAGCGCGCTTCGCCACTCATAGAGGAATAGAATGAGAATTGCAGCGACGAGGAGGCAGCCGTGAAGAAGGGTTTTTCCGAGGTTCTCAATTGAGCGTTCAATGAAAGTAGCTGGGCGAAAAATAGTCGAGTCAAATTCGACATCTTTCAAGCCTGGCTTCAATTCTTCGAGAGCCTTCTCGACTTCTCTGGTCACTTCTAAAGTGTTTCCCCACGGTTGTTTCTCGACGATGAGAAGAAGACCGAGCTGGTCATTAATGATGGCGTCCCCAATAGGCGGGGGATGATCTGTCACAACATCAGCAACATCCTTGAGTAACAGGGGATGGCCATCTCTAAATTCGAGCAGCGCGTTTCCAACATCTTCAGATCGCTGAACTGACGATCTGTGGCGGATAGCGAACACTTGATTTGGAGTCTCAATGATGCCTCCTCCCCCCAATGTAGAAACTCTCTGAGCGGCCGCTTGGACCTGCTTCAGGGTGACATCGTGAGAGCGCAGGCGAGCTGGATTGACGAGGACCTGAAATTGCTTGTCCTTTCGCCCCCAAATCGGCACGTTTGCAACGCCTCGCACGGCTAGCAACCGCGGACGAATCTTCCAGCGAGCAATCTCTGTAAGCTCCATTTGAGACAAGGTATCGGACCAAATGCCAATTTTTAGAGCCCGACTCGTGGAAGACAAGGGCTGCAAGATGATGGGGGCTTTTGAGACCGCTGGAAGATTCTCCGTGGCCAAGGCGATTCGTTCTTGAACGCTTTGGCGGGCTTTCAATAGATCCGTTCCCGGCTCAAAGAGCAGGACGACAGACGAGAGCCCCAACACCGATTTGGACCGCAGTGTTTTGATAAAGGGAGTTCCATTGAGAGCGTTTTCCAATGGAAGGGTAATCAGGCTCTCCACTTCAACGGTTGAGAGACCCGGAGCTTCCGTTTGTATTTCAACTTTCGGCAAAGCAAACTCAGGAAAAACATCAAATGAAGACTGCTGAATGATTTGGGTGCCCCAAATGAGCAGTACGATCGCAAATGCCAAGACTAAGACTCGAAATCTTAGAGCTTGGGCAACAAGCCAAGACATATGTTTACTCCAAGATTAACGGTACCAAAACTCCGACCCGAACAGTTCAGGTGCAGCCACGACGACAATTTCCATCCCAGGGCGTAAACCACGGCCCAAGACGGCAAGATCCTTGTGTTTAAAGAGAACCTCGACCCGGCGCCGAACGTAAGTATTCGATTTGGTTTTGTGATAAACCCAGCTCCCGCCGTTCATGTCGTACAGAATGGCTGAGTAGGGGATTGTTTGATAGAGGGCCTGCTCTTTGACTGGGAGTTCAATCCACACTCGCTGATTGGGCCGGAAGGTCTTTGTCTTATTGTCCAATTCAAAGAACAGTGTCACAGTGTTCGCATTCGCGTTAGCGAGAGGTAATCCTTGTATCCGAGCAATCTTATAGATTTTTGAAGCTCGTTCAGATTCTCGCAGTGATAGAGGAGGTGTTAGATCAAATTGATCCATTTCGCCAACGTAAACCGGTATTTGAACCCATAGTTTTTTGCTGTCTAAGACAGTGAATAGAGGAGAGCCTGCTGAGACAAGCTGGCCATCTCGAACATGTTTTTTTGTGATTGTTCCAGAGAGCGGCGCTTGAATTGATAACGGAGTTTTCGAGAATAGGATGGCTTGCTGCCCAAGGCCTCTTTTTAGGACTTTGAGCCTAGCAAGGGCTGTTTGTTCTCGCGCCTGAATGAGTGCGAGGGCGGCTTTTGCATCCTCAAGTGCCCGTATGCTTCCAACTCTATTTTTTTGGAGAGTTTCAGCGCGGGCGAGGGTGATTTTGGCGGCGGTTATTTGTGCTGCGATCTCATTGAGAGACGCTTTGACGGAGGCGAGCGCATCACTCCACTGAACTTCTTCTGAGGGTCTATTGATAAATTGTTCCGGTTGAATGGATGGATACAACTGATAAAGCAGATCACCACTCTTCATGTCTTGAAGCAGCGGGTCTGCGATGAGCTTTACTCTGCCCGAAATAGGGGCGGTTATCATGACTTCAGCGTCTGGGGGAGCCGCGGTTTGTCCTCCGAAATTTTGAAGCCGCTGAATCTTCTTGTTTTCGACAAACTTGGTTTTGACACCCAGTCGGGCTTCTGCCTGACTTGTGATTGTCAGGATTGTCAAGGCTGATTCTTTGACGGCGTTCTTCACAGTCGCTGCTTTTGTGGTCTTCGATCCCTTGGGACTCTTTGCATTCGCACGATCGCAGGCGGGCAAAGTCAGCAAACTGAGAAAGAGAACTATGGAGAGTCTTGTCTTTTCCATTTGTTTAATTATTCTTTCCAGATTCAATTGGAATCTGACCGCCGATACTCCACTCCAAGTCGGCGTAGGCTATCTGGAGTTGATTGAGGAGCTGTTGTTGTGTTAGTTGAGCGTTGATCACTTGTCGTTTGCTCTCCAGGACTGGCAGATAGGATATTTGTCCCGCTTGAAATTCTTGCTCGGCGAGATCGGCGGCTTTTTGTATCTCTGGAAGCGTTTTGCTCCGCCAAAATTGATAATTGGATTGCGCTTGATTAACGTTTAGCAGCGCGAGGCGGACTTCGACGGCGATCTGGTGTTTGAGCATAGCCCGTGTTCGCAGCAGCTTCTCAACGTTCGCAGCGGTTCTCGCTTTGCCGCCCTCGCCATTGTTCAAGACGGGTATCTCGAATTGAAGCCCGGGTCCGACTTCGCCGTTCTTATCCTTTCGGTCATTGACGTCGAGGACCCCGAGGTAACGCAACCAATCCCACTCCGCTAACTCCAAGCGAACTCCAGACGCCTTTAACGCAAACTCGGAAGCCTTTAAGTCGGGTCTTCCCACGACCGCAGCCTTGAATAGCACGGCCTCGCCAGGGATTTTTTGGATCTCTGAAATCTTCGATGTAATGAATTGAATAGGCGTGCGGTCTTCGCCATAACCAATCAAGCTCCGTATGGCTTCTTCAGCGAGGCGAACATCGTTCTGGTTCTTGTTTATGAGTCGGAGCGCGTCCATGGAATTGATTTTTGATTGGATGGCTGTCGATTCACTGATCTCCCCGGTTTCGAAACGAAGCGCGTCAAAGCGAGCCATGCGGCGGCGCAGGTTCGCCTCGTCTTCGAAGAGCTTGGCTCGTTTCCGCACCAGTTCGAGATTGGAATAGGCTTGCTTGACCTGGCGGATGAGGTCGAGGCCGTTCTTGACCAGGCTTTGACCAACTTGCTCACAATCAACCTCTGCGGCCTCAGTTCTATTTGGCCGAAGCAGGATGACATCAAAAGGGATGAAGAGTGAAAACTCGAACTGCTTCGGCCCTGCGGGGAAGTTGGTTGAAAACAAAGGATTGGGAAGCATTCTCGCCTGGATTAACTCGGCCTGAGAGAGCTGAATGTCAACTAGGACCGCACGAAATGCCGGATTGTTCTTGAGAGCGAGACGAATGGCCTCCTCTTCGGTGAGTCCATCCGCAAGTGAGATGTCATTTTTATCATTAACTGATTTCTTGAGCTTTTTCTCTAAACGCGACTCGACATAATCCGAATTGAATTCTCGATCTGAGACACATGCCTGAGCGATACAGACAAGGGCAAAGACAAAGCAGTGTTTCGTTTTCACTATTTGGCTCTCCATTCACGAGAGCTTACACTTAAACGTTGTAAATATTATATTAGAGTATTCTAATGTTTTAAGATTATTATCCTTTATGGCCTTAAAGCAATTCAGCGCAATGGTTTAGAAGCTTCTGGAGTGTGAGGTCGCAGGAGCGGACATCAGAATAGGGGCTTCAAGAACTTTGTGGAGGATACTGTGGCGCTATCCCTGACCATGCTGACGATCACTTTGCGGAAGAAATGACTTATTTCTTGCTTATGAAGCCATAACAACGCCCGAGCCAATAGCTCAGCAGGAAATCGAGGCCAGTTGCATCATCAAAGCTCTGGCCGTTGTTCTTCTTTCCTGTATCCCAAGGCTCTTTCTGCCAGGTCGAATAAGTTGTTGGCTTCCTCAAGTGAGGCGGGATTACAAAGCGATCCCAATCTCCTAAGAGCACTTGAAAAAGGCCCGGCTTTCGTTCGTCTCCAGAGAGCGGACTCGGTGACGCTCTTATGGATTTAAGACTGAGCGACTTTAAGGCAAAGACGCCGTCAGCCATTTTTGATTTTTCAATTTTAGGATGAATCACTTTATAAATGAAAGTGAATTGGCTGTTCAAATGTCCCGACGTAAACGCCCAGAGGCGAAACTCGAACCAATCGCGTATTCTCGTCTTCCGATCGTCATTGTCTTCAAGGATGAAGATTGAGAAACCTCGTAGATAGCGAAGATTCCAGGCGTAATACTGTTGATAATTCGTGAAGCGGTGAAAGTAGTCCGCTGCATTGAAAAAACCATCGTCAAAATTGCTCTCATAGAGCTCTTGGATTTCTTTACGGCGCTCAGGTTGGCTCAACTGAACGGTCTCTTTGTAAAGCGCGAGCAGCTGGACGAGCAGCAAACCCGAGACCTTGTCGGCGTAAGTGTCGTTGAGGCCATTTTCATCCCGTATCCTAAAATCGTGATTCTGAAGATGATCAAAGACAGCTTGGGTCACAGTCGCGATGAGGACGCGAGCCTGGTCTTCTCTGGGGTTTGGGGGCCCCCGAGTCAGCCCTGCTTCATCTTTCGAGAGGCAGTGCCAAGCAACAGCGAGGCCGAAGATCAAACCAGACAATTGATCGCGGGTGGCGCGGGTGTAATAGGTCATTCTCAAGACGGCCGGTTGTGGATTGGCAGGAGCAGCCATGGGAAGGTTTTTTGTGTGGACAAAGCGTGGGTCTCGTCGAGACCATGTTGCCGGATAGCCCCACAAATTAGCCTTATCACTTGGAAAAGCACAGCGCGCAAGGGCCCCGGGAGTGCCCGTGACGTGAGTCAATATATAGGTGCCGCGCAAGCTTTGTAGGAGATACGCGAGGTGCTCAGGCCGTTGAGTTGACTTATAGCGAAAGGCATCGCTCGCGAGCTTGTATCCCGTAAAGAGGCAGCTATCACCCCCACTACCATAACGATCTGGCTGAGCTAAGCGCGAATCACTCCTCGTTGATTGCCATGCGATTCCCTCAACTTGGTTGTAACTTTGATAGTGCTTCTCCAAGCGCTCCGCGTGTTGCTCTAACTTCTCCGGACTAATTTTTTGGATGTCTGCCTTTGAAATAGCTCTGTTCAGCGACTCTGTCGAATGGGGGGTGACGCAAGCGGAGCTGACGATGAGTAAGGCAAAGATTCCAATGATAAAGTGTGGCTTGAGCAGCTGTCGCCTGGAATGGAGAGGAAATGTCACGGAGTTCTCATTTCATGAGGCTTAGGACTGTGTCGCTATGGACTGTAATTGTAGCATTCCTTCTGTTTTTGAGAAACAATTGCGCCGGGAGCGATCAGCTTTCCGCTTAATGATTCGACGCAGCTTCATGGAAAAAAACTCAGCACATATTTGCCTCAGCAAGTCTGTCCCGGCATAACCTGCCACATATCTTTTTAGAACCTCAGGGTTGTTTGGCAGATCCCTTATAAGGGAGCGGGTCGTCGACGAGAGCTCTTCGGTCATCGCAGAGAGCACCGGATAGCTATTGGCGAAGCCATGTTCAAGATCGAAGGTGATAAGCTCCGAGTCATTCATGAGTATATGTTTCGTCGTGGAGTGCTCCTGTATGAGAAGGGGCTCTTTGAGTTCCAACGCGCGTTTGTGTCGTCGCCCGTGGAGAGCGCCGAGCGCTTCAACTGCGTCAAGTTTCTGTGCTTCTCTCGGTCTTGGCGAGGTCAAAAAGTGATGGAGAGTTTCGCCCTCTATAAATTCCATCAATAACATCGGCGCGAATTGAATGTGAAACTGTTCGAGGCTCTCGACGACTTGAGGGACGCGGAAGCCGTTCTCACTCCAGAGCTTAAGCGCGAGAGCCTCTGTCTCACATCGCGCAGTCGGTGTGACTCCTCTCTTGCATTCAAAAAAACGATGGGAGACGCGCTTCCAATGTTCGCGCCATAGGTTCTTTCGCGGTAGGTAGACTTTGGCAATCGTCGTCTCCCCGCCCTCCTGTATTTTGAAAATGACGTTCCCTGCTCGTTTCTTCAACCAATGAGATGGGATCATGGTCATATTCTCGGGGACTGGCTCCGACGAAGGACCAGCAAGGAAACTATCCATCCTCAGTAACTGATTGGGGAGAGAACCGCTGTAAATGGTCATAGTTAGATCTCA
>JARGOJ010000032.1 GCA_029210225.1 Planctomycetota bacterium | reverse complement strand
TAGCCTTTTGAAATTGTTTGAGCTCAAAATAGACCACTCCTCTGTCATTGTAGTTCCAAGAGAATGCCTTCGATAATTGTTCAACTTCATTGTATTTTTTAAGGGCCTTTTCGTATTGGGCGGTGTTGGCAAAGTTAGCGGCTTCAAAGAAGAGGGTGTACTCATTGCTGATTTGGTTTTCTCTTGCCTCCCGGAGAATGTGCCACATGTATTCAGTTTCAATAAATCCTTTTCCTGATTTATGCACCTCTAGAAAATGCAGTTGGAATAGTGCTTCATAGGCCGGGGGATACTTGGTGACGATTGATTTCAGTATTTCAGTGGCCTTTTCACGGAAGCCCGCCTTGCTGTACAAATCGGCCGCTCTAGTCAATATTGGCTGGTTGGGCTTTCCTTCATTCAAAGCACTTTGAATATGATCCTGAATGGATTGCTTAGGCGCGCCACGACGTATGCTGTCT
Organism: Planctomycetota bacterium; assembly: GCA_029210225.1. Taxonomy (GTDB): domain Bacteria; phylum Planctomycetota; class J058; order J058; family JARGOJ01; genus JARGOJ01. The sequence goes on along the minus strand of JARGOJ010000032.1, from coordinate 21,394 downwards.
TCAGCCTTGTTGAAGAACCTGGCCACATTCTTCGATATCTCAACCTCGGTTTTTGCTGCTCCTAACTCCCGCTTTTTAAGAACCAAGATTTTCTCAGCCTGTTCTCGTCTGTCTTGTTCACTTTGCTTCGCTTGCTCGGAGTTCTCTAAAGCGAGCCAGAGAGTGAGTAGCAGACTGAACATGGTGACAAGAACAGCACCAGTTAACAGCTTGCCAGACTGCTCTTTGATTGTTCTGGCCGCACTCTCTTTGAACGAGTATTCATATCCGGGAACGACCTCCCTGTTTAGGGCTGCTTTCACTTGCTCTAACAGCCAAATCACCGTTGCTGTTCGCTCCGATCTGGAAACTCGTGTTGCAGCCTGAGTTATCCAATCTAAGTCTCCCGGTATATCTGCGTTGATCTCCCGGGGGCTCGCAATTTGCCCCTCAATAGTGGCGACCATCTTGTTATAGGCGGTCTCCCCAGCGATAGCCGCTTGCCCAGTGAGAATCTCAATTAAAATAAGCCCCAGGGAAAAGACGTCGCTCTTCTCATCGGCTTCGCCATCAAGTTGCTCGGGAGAAGCATAGCCGACAGTGCCAATCATAGAACCGGCTTCTGTGAGGTTCGCAGCCTTCTGATTTAATTCAATGCGCTCACTGAGGGTCTGAGCAAAATCGAGAACCTCATCACTGGCTTCGGCCAAGTCTTTGGCGATTCCCCAGTCCAAGACCATCACCTCGCCGAACTCTCCAATCATGATATTGGCAGGTTTAAGATCTCGATGAACGATACCCACACTATGAGCATAGGAAACCGCCTCGCAGATTTTAACGAAGACTTCCAGCAAGCCGCGAATCTCCGATGCCTCGGCTCCTCCTTTATGAACAGTCTTTATTCGAGACTCTAGCGTTTCTCCTTCGATGACTTTCATGAGCATGTAAAGCTGGCCCTTGCTCGTCATGCCCAGCTCATAGATCGGTGGGATTGAAGGATGAGGAAGACGGGCCGTGATTCGCGCTTCGCGCAGAAAGCGCTTCCTCTCCTGATCTGTGGCTTCTTCGGCGCTCAACATTTTCAGGGCGGCATCTCGCTGAGTCCGAGAGTCTTTCACTCTATAAACCGCCCCCATTCCTCCTTCTCCAAGTTTTTCCCCAAACTTAAAGACATGATCGGCGTGAATAGACAAGAGCGGATTAGCGGCGAAAATTGATTGGTAGTTGTTGCTCTGAGTGGTCATGACTTCGCTTTTCTTGAAAGCAATTGGAATAGGATCTCCTCAAAGTAACGAAGTCAAAACTTGCTATCAAGACTTTTCTATGGCTGCGAACGATGAGGCTGGCAACTATGCATCCTTTGAAATAGAAGAACTCTATAGTGAAACTCAAGATCTCAAATGAAAGTAAGCCCCCGCCTTCTAAGATAAGCGGGGGCTATCAGATTCCTGAATGCAAGAATGGAATTGATTGAGTTGTTTAGCGAAGCTCTCGGTTACTGTATTGCCTGTCTTCGTCGATGCCCTCTCCGCCGGGTTGCTTGTCTGCGCCGTAGCTTGTGAGAATGAAAACGCTGCTCCCTTTTAATTCATATTCATAGGGATTGTCCCAAGGATCATTGGGTAACTTGTCCGTCCAGGGTCCCTTGCGATTCTCGGTTTTTAACAATTGATCGAGGCCATTTGGAAAACGTCCCATATCCAATTTGAACATGTTTAAAGAGGTCTCTATGTTTCGGAAGTCCGCTCCGACTTTAGCTCTCTTCGCGTCGTCGGCTCTATCCATCACGGATACAGTGACAATGCTTGAAAGAATACCGATGATCGCGACGACGACCATTAGTTCCATGAGGCTGAATGAATAATATTTGAGTACAGATCTTTTGCGTAACACGACTGATATCCTCCGCCGTTGAGACAATGAAGTGAAGAGTGATTGTTCCTGGGAATTACAAATAAAGACGCACGCTCTAAGCCACAGGTTTAGAACGTGCGTTAATTATTTTTGGAAAAGCAAATTTGTCTTAGGATTGACCCAAAGCTTTGCTGAGTAGCTCTTTGAACTTTGCGCCGTGTTTGGCATCCACAGAGGCGAGGTAGGAAACCCGACCTTTTAAGTAGTCTGCGAAGCGTGGGTGATTGTTCTTATTCTGACTGTCTAAACCATGCTTGGCGGCGTTATGAAGAATTGCTCGCAAAGCTCGGCGCTCTTTCCGAGAGACCGTGGGGCGCTCAGAGTTGACGGTGAGACCGGTGACTTCCTGGCGCCGTCCTCGACGCATGACGTGGGTCTTCTTGCTGTTCTCCGTAAATCCCTCGTCGCTAATGATGCGTCGAACAGCGCCGAGGAGGCAGCCTACGTGAGGAGGCTTGTCGCCGTCTGCGCTGCCGGAGAAGGTCAGGTCGTCGGCGTAGCGGGTGTATTGGAAGTGAAACTTGGCTCCTAATCCCCGCAAGCGCCGATCTAGCTTGCGGCAGATGAGATTCGTCAGGGCCGGACTTGTGCAGGCTCCTTGAGGGAGCACGCGGTCGCCGAGGGCGATGTAATAGACTTTGCCAGCGACCTCTGCTTTAACCCTTGGGGGCTCGGTCGAGAGTAGGGCGAGGACCGTGGCGACCTGCTCACTGTAGCCGAGCTTATGAAAGAGCCCTTTGACCCGGCGGAAGCCGATGCTCGGAAAGAAGTCTTTCAGGTCTAAGTTGACGACGACATCTTTGTTGGCGTGAGGAATGGCATTGGTCACAATTGAGCGCTGCTTGACAAATCCGTGAGCGTCGTCCTCGACTTGGATAGGATTTAGAATGCCTTCTAAGATGGCCTGTTGAACCTCGGACAAAGCCGATTTCGGAGCCGAGATGGCGCGCTGCCCTCCAGTCTTTTTAGGAATGGAGTAGCGGTGATAGTGAACGACGGCGGCGCCGCGACGGTGATAGCTGAGCCAGCGCAATTGACTGAGATTGATTTTTAGAAAGCTCGCCAAGTCTCCGGCGCTGTGCATGATGGGGAGGCCATTGGCGACGAGCTTGGAGATATCACTCTTCGCGTCTTGGAGCCCAGAGCTAACGCCAGGTCCCGCGTAAGGGTAGAGATCCTTTTTCTCGGCGTCCCAGGCCAGGCGGCGCTGTTTCTTTTGCTCGGCTTTTTCGGCTTTGACCTTAGCGCGGCGCTTCTTGCTCTCTTCCCAGCGGCGGACGCGCTCTTGGTGGAGGAGCTTTTCGGGGTTCTTGACTTTGAGCTGCTTTTGCCGGAGCTGCTTGAGCTCCGATTCAATTTCATTGCGCTCTTGATGCTCGTCGGGAGGATCTTCCGGGAGCTTTTGCCCTTTAGGCCAGAAGCCGTGCATACGCATGCGTTCGAGAAGCATCCAGTCGTTGGTCTGCTGGACGATGCGCTTGTAGAGCTGGGACTTTTCGTTATCGACCATTTTGGGGAAAGCCTCGTTGCCAACTTTAAATCAAAAAAAAGGTCAAAAAACTCAGGAAAGTAGAGGGCGCTTCATTCTCAATGGAATGAAAAGCCAACTATGAAAACCGTATCAATATTAAATCTTTGAAAGCGCCAAACGCATTTACGTACAACCTAAGGACGTGTTCGTTCAACTGTAACGGAGGGACGTGTATCCCGATGGCCCGCGGGGTCCGGAGGACCCTATCCAGCTGCGGGCTGGGATACACGTCCCTCCGAGAATGGCGAACGAACTCGTGACGAATGAAAAGCATGAGACCAAGTGTGGCGTAACACCACACGGATTGCTAAGGACACGTTCGTAGCCGCTTTCAAATTTTTATGAGCTTAGTCTCTTCGTCAATTATTAAAAACAAAGCCTTCAATAATCAATAAAAGTCTTCACTCTTGATTGGGTTCTTTCCCGAGTTTTTCAAGCCTCCTTCTCAGCTTCGAGGCGGCTCATATGAGCCAGTCGAAGTGCGAGAATATGTTCACAGGGACCCTTTGTCAACTGATGTTTCTTATGATAATTGCAAGTGCATTTCGCTTCAATGATATGACTCTCATGATCAATGTGAAGCACAGGCCGCGCTCGCTTGTTATCGTTGCCCTTCGCGCTCCCGGATAATTTATAGCCAGTCTTTACTGGACGCCTCGCAATTAATCTGACGTTATCATTTTCGTAAATGAGACGCGCTTGTTTTGCCTGCGGGCTTAAATCTTCTGGAGATTGAATCGCCTTTTTTGCCTCTTTCTCAGTAAACGGTGTCTTAAATAAATCTCTATGGCGAAAGACCCCCGCGTTAAGGTCGAAAATACACCGGCCGATTTGACATAAATACGATAAGACACTGCGCGCCTTCACCTTGTCTATACCGGCCTCTGCAGCCACAGCAGCCTCGCTTGAACGACGCCGTCGCTGCATGATTTTATAGACGTCAAGCAGCTCTTTGGCCTCCGCTTTCACCGTCCGATTCAATAAACTAAAACGCGCCCCATCCCCAGTCCAATCATTGTCCGTCCACCCCGATAAGGCCAGGGTGAAACTCGGCCCCCCAAGGTCAAGGCAATAGATACTCGGAAGGCCAAAACCAGCGAGGTAAATGTCCACGGATCGCGCCACCGGCAACAAGCGCTCTAAAGTCTGTAAGCGGTTCCGGCCCCAAGTACGAATAGACTGCTTCGTCGGCCCCTCATAAATCGCTGTCAATTCAATTTCATAGTCCCAAGGCTCAAGAACAACCTTGACTCTCTTGCCCGGCTCCAATTCATAGCGTAAAGCCCTCGGAGACACTTTGGCCTTCTTACGCTTCAAAAAACGGCAGATATTATAAAGGTCGATGGGGGCCGCCCGGAAATGCGTCAAGCCCATGGACATCACGCTGTGAACTTGCAAGAAACCCTTAATCCAAGACTCCGGCAAATCAATCTTCTTCTCTTTGTGAGCCGCGCTCCCCGCGCTCTGGACTGTAAAGCCCGAGGGATCAATATCCAACCTCGTCTTGCGATAGGTCCGCATACGATCTAGTTCATTATGAAGCTTCGCGCTGAAATCAATATTCGTCGTCCCGCACTCAAAAGCATCAACCTTCGTAAACTGCGTGTAGGGAACTCCAAGGCGCGCATAAGAGCTCTCGTCCTTGGAAAACGCCTCGAAGAAGATCTCGTCAGGGTGCACTGTAATCACTGGGTCGAGCAAGTATTCAAGCTCGTACTCATTCTCATAAACAAAATCAAAGTAATGACGCCGAGCCTCGTTAAAGGGCTGGCGACGCTCCCGACGCTTCTTATCTAAATGCGCCTTTCGAGCCTCTAACTCCTCAATACGAAGCTTAGCCTTCTTACTCTTTACTTGTAAGCTCTGCAAAAAAGCTCGGTCCTGAGCCTCCAGCCACGCATCAAACTCAAGACGATCCTTCGGGCGATACTTGTAATCACTCACCACGACAGAATAAAGCGCCGCCAAACCCTCACGCAATAAACGTGGGTCGCCAATCTCTCCCTTGAAAAAAGCCGCTTCCCGCAGTGTGTTCGTCGCAAAGCTGACAAAGGAATCGTGCAAGCCATTCACAATGGCGCTCTGCCCAGAATACTTGTAATTGACAATCATTGACTGTCCTCCCCAACAATACTCAAGGCCGGAGTGACAAGCTCAGGGTACTTCAATTTTAATGTGACCAAGACCTCTAAAATTGGATCGAAATCAGCCTTGATATCGGTGAAGAGCAAATCATTAAGCAGCTGACTCGCCTCTCGGGCCTGATCTTCCGTCTCCAATCCATGACTGAGTAAGAATTGAAAGACCCTATCCTTGATGGAGCGCTCAGGTTTTAAGTCGAAGAGCGCCGCCCGAAAGAAGGGGGCCAATTGCGCGAGCGGCGCCGCGCCCTTGATTAACTTCTCAATCGCCGTCACCAAATCTAAAGTGAAGGATCGCATAGACCGATGAGGATGCTCCGAAATCCGACTGACAATCACATGGGGATCAAACTCATCAAGGTGCTCAAGCAATAAGCCCGAACCAAATTTTTGCACGTCTTCCCGGTTCGAATCACAAAGACCAAAGATCCCGTCAAAGCCAAGCTGCTCAATGGAGATCTTATTCTTCAGAATATCAAAGGCCAGATCTCGACTATCCTTCCACTCACTCTCCACTAATATAAAGAGCGCCGAAGGGTCCTCCTGCAAGGCCGGAAGAATGGAACGGAGCAACTCGTGGGACGCCGCCCGCGCCGAATGAATCTCGTTTTGCGCCAAACTAATCAAACCCTGTAAACCCAAGGTCTCTACTGCTCCAGAGTAACGCCCTAGCAAACGACCGGCGAGCACCTTAGCCGCTCCCGAACCCCCATCAAGCCAACCCATGACCTCGGAGAGCTCCAATAAAGGCTGCAATTCGTCAAGCAAGACCTCCCCAGCGACTCGGCCGTAGGCATCATGCTGACCCTCTGTCGTCTCAGGAGATCGAAGTATCTCTAAGAATTGGGGCGCCAACTGTGCCCTGAGCGCCTCTTGCTGCGGCAGAGCAGCAATCGCAATCTCAATGACCTTACTGCGAATGCGCCCGTCTTCAATCGCTAAGAACTTCATGAGCCGCGCCGCATCTTTAGTCCAGAGCGGGGCGGTCAATTCTAACCACCCCTCACCACAACGACGAACGACATCGTGGTCATGAAAGAGCGCGACCTCTAATAAATCCCAATCCGGATCCTGAGCATCAAAACGCCGCTCCAATTCTTTTATGCCAAGCTTCGCCGTCGGAGCATGGGGCGCCTTCAAAAAGCCCAGCAAACACTCATTACTCGCCTGCTCTAATATTGATAAGTGCTTACTCGTGACTTGCTCGCAGGCCAGCTCTTGAACCATGGGCAATTGCGCATTCGATAAAATCCGAAGCCAGGCCAGAGGCTGAGCATCCCACAATTCAGGATAATTGAACTCCACTGCCTTTTTTGGCGGGTTTACAAACTTAAAGGACTTAAAGCGGAACTGCATCTTCCAAGCGTCATAGTCAAAGCGCTGACTCCGGCCATAGAAAATCCGGTGCAACATATAACACCGTGCGTAACGCCCGCGAAATCCCGCCGGGGACTGCTCGTCCAAGCTGCTGTAATGAATGAGCATCTCCGCCGCGCAATGAGCATACTCTTGAGGGCGATAAGCCGCCAACTCCCTCATATGACGCCAACTCAAACGCCTCATGTAATTCTGAGTCTTACGACGGAAGACATTGACCTGGCGCTTCTGACCGTCATATCCCGACTTCACGTAAGCCGTCGAGCCCTTGCTATGACGCCCCTTCGCTTCAATCGCGTGGCTGAGGTAACCGAACATCTTATGGTCGAGGCGCAGCCGCGCCCGCTTGAAAATACTCTTGATATAACGCCAATGAAAAGACTGACCAAAGCTAAGCCGGGTCTCTAAAAATTGCCGCGCCACTAAAACACTGACTTCATCGCCAATCTCATAGAGGGTATCCGCGATCAATCCCCAGTACTTATTCTCAAGCTTCGAAGCCTCAGTAAAGAGGTCCTTAACCCTGTCTTGCAAACCTTGAGACTCATCCAAGCCCCGATAAACATCCGTCAAACTTCCAGGCAAACGATCGATAGCTTGCTCCCTGCCGGTCTCAACACCTTCCGTATCACCAAGGCGACGCAAGGCTTCCAGAGCTGAGCGACGACGAGAGAGGAGCTTGCGGGCGGCGAACTCTCTTAAGGTCGGAATCGCCTTCTTGTCCCCTATATCCCCAAGGGCATCCAGGATCGAGCAAACCCCATCTCCCGCGTCTGGCAGCTTTGCCAACAAGGCATCCACCACTTCCCGCCGCCCTTGACGACCGAGGCGAAGCGCCGCTAACGCGCTTGTCTTGGGGGAATCACTGTCAAACTCAATCAACGCCAACTTCGAGCCGCTCTCTTCAAAGCCCTCGCTCTTCAATTGATTGACCGCCTCCCAAAACGCCGTCTCTAATTCATCTTTGGAATAGGGACCGTAACTTGTCCCTCCAGAGAGCTTCTCCTGGCTCGGCCCGCGAGCAACTACAACCAAGAGCTTGCTCTTTGACGACCAGGAACTCTGGGTCGAAACCACAGCGACCCGGTCGGTGCCGGTGGCGCGATAAAGTTTTACTGGAGGCAGCGTCACAATGAAGAACTTTCTTCTAGAAGCTAAAAAGACCCTCTAAGTCTCAATTCAATGAAGAATCTCAAGTCAATCAAGAGTCTCAATAGCCATTTGACCATCATTCAATAGGCATTATCACTCGAAATCATCAAAGTCGTCATCAGAAGCAGGGGACGAAGAAGGCTGACTCGGAGCCGGTTTGGGCGCAACCTGTTTCTTCGCCGCCACCTTCTTGACCGCGGCCTTCTTCTGCGGAGCCTGACCCATAGGCGTCAAATCTCCAAGCTCGTTTTCCAAAGCCGCCCGCGCCGCCGCAGGATCTGTCAATTTGCCCTGCCTGAACAGATTGTAAGCCGTCCACATAAGGTCGGCGCAAATCTCCACTTGCACGCGCCCCGTGTTGGCTCCTAAACCTGGCAAGGCCACAGAAACAATACTCCCGGGGCTGTCCTGATTCATCTCATAGACCTTCTGAAACGCCGCCGCGCAAGCAAGCGCCGTGTTCAACTTGTCACTGATATCCTCGGAGGACGCATGCATCGTCGGCGTCGAGATCAAGTAGCTGGGATAACCCGTCGATGACTTCGCAGGAACGCAGGTCGCATGACCCACCGGAAGGGACGCACCATACTCACTCTTAATGGCGCTCTGAACACTGCTCTGGACCTGTTGACCAAGCTTATTCTTGATCACCATGTCCAAGCCCCCATCCATACGACCACCAGAGTTCGTCGGCGTCACCCAGGCCCCCACCTGTTGATCCAACATCGAACCCTGAACAATCTTCACCTCCGGATTCTCCTCGAAGGTCTCCTTCCAAGCCTCCACCATCTTCTTATTGATATCGACAAGCACAACCTGCACATCTTGATCGCTCACAAAAGGCCCCTTTACTCATGTCCTAATTGGAATCTTCGGTTCTACCGCTGCTCTAAATCTTGAACTCCACGAGATACTCAATGCGCTGCTGCTCCGCCCGATAAACGACGTATTCATCATCTGCGAACTGAGAACTCACACCCTTTTTGCTCCGCACTCCATGACAACTGTCGTAGCCTTTTGGCGGCGAAGACAGGCCATAGGTGATCTTCTTGTATTCCTTCATCTTGCCGAGACCAACCCGAGCCACAGCCATAAAACGCGTGCTCTTCTTACCCGCAGATGTGTAAAAGGAACTCGTGCAAGCCGCGTCACCAAAGTAAATACCGTTCCCGAGCCATCCCGCATCCGTGCGATGGACCCCCATTGAAACGACGATCTTAGGCAGCAAAATGCCCCGAGATAGTATTCCAACCCAGTTTTGGATTCTTGAACCGTGAAAGAGCAGGCGCTGGTTTGTCACCTTGTCGTCAAAGGCCTCCCAGTCCCCAGGACGCTTCACTTTGTAGACATTGTGAACCTTGATGCGCTTGTGCTTGATCTGACTCTTGAGGACAAGATCGGCGATCTCTTTATATTCCTTAACCTTGGAATCCAAAGCCCCTAGCTCACAACCGAGGGCCTTGTACTTACCGTCAACCTCCGAGTCGAACAAGACACCCTCATCACCATTGACCGAGAGCATATCCTTCATGAGCTGGACAAGCTCGATCTTCTGCTCGAACTCCGCCAAGGTATCAAGAATCGCCTCTTGTGCCGCCTTCCTCGAACGCCCAATACGATGAGGAATGGCCGAGTAAAACTCCCCAGACAAGCGCTCAAGCTCTGAAACTCGATTTCTCTTCTTACTATTGAATGTCTTGAAGGCCTTCTCTAAATACTCCTCACCCTTCTCTATCTGCCCCAGGGTCAAGATTCCAAGGGGCGTCTCAATACCGTCCGCAGTAATCTTCGCGTTCGCCTGAGTGGTCAGGGCGTTGGTCGCCTCGGCATAGAGGTAGCTGACGAGGCTCTGAATCGCCACGGGTAAGGTCGACTTCTTGACCTTAGGCTTCGCGGCCTTCTTCCCCTTTTTCCCCTTCTGATTCAACTTCTCAAGGGTCTTGTCGTCGATATCACCAGAGCTCGTGCCCCGAGCCTTCTGAGAACCGATCTTACTTGAAGCCAGATTGACCTCTTTGTAACCCTTGCTCTTCGAGGTCTTCTGTTTGTAGATCTTCTGGTAGTTCGCCTCAGCTTCCCCAGCATTGGTGAAATAACGACTCTCTTTTTGCCCCGCGTTAGGATTCGTCTCTAAGTCGTCGGTGCGCCCGTAATGCGTGAAAACACGGAACTTGTAATCCGATGCCTTGGTCGTGCTGTGCAGCTCAACCGCATAGTACTTATTCTTATTCGTCTTGATATCCGTGACCTGAAGAACGGCCTTCTTCACAATCTCAAAATCGTTTGGATAGCTTGGAGCGCCTGCAGCCCCCAATTTCCATGCTTTTACTTTTGCCAACGATCTGACCCCTTCATATTGAATTGCAGCTTTAGGAAGGCTGCCACGGAAATCCTCGGGAGAACGACATCGTTCAACACACCTTCTTTACCCCAGAAAGCCCTGGAATGTAAAATATTTTAGGTTTATTTTAGGTATTTTCAAAGAGCTTTCTTTATTTTGTTGCGACGTTTTGCAGGCCCTAAAAGCTCGCGTTTCCTAAGCTTCCGTTGTTTTCCCCGAGAAAAACAAAGATATAAAATATTGATTCCTATAGGTTTGCGTCTGGCAAAAAAATAAGGTCTGATCACGCCCTGATAAAAAAGCTCCACCACCAACGGAAAATCTATCTCTCGTGCTCATTGATAACACCGACGAACTCCTCTCCCTTTGTGATAAATGGTCGAAGGCTCCCTATCTTGCCGTCGACACAGAGTTTATGAGAGATCGAACCTACTATCCTCAACTATGCCTCATTCAGGTTTGCCACGGCGATGTCTCCGCCGTCATCGACGCCCAAGCTCCAAAGCTCGACTTGGACCCTCTCTTCGACCTCTTCGAAGACCCCAACATTATTAAAGTCTTCCACTCCGCCTCTCAAGACATGGAAGTCTTCTTCGCCGAATCCCAATTTCTCCCCGCCCCCCTCTTCGACACCCAAATCGCCGCCATGGTCTGCGGCTTTGGCGATCAGGTCGGATACGCCCGCTTGGTCGGAGACCTCGTCGGAGCGACCATCGATAAGAGCTTCCAGCTTACTGATTGGTCCCGCCGTCCCCTCACCAAAAAACAGCTCGCCTACGCCTTGGACGATGTCGTCCATCTCTGCACGGTCTACGAAAAGCTCCTCGCTGAGTTAAAAAAGACCGGCCGTGAAACCTGGGTCGAAGAAGACATGGCCAACCTCGTCGACAAGAGCCAATACGAAATCGACTGGTCTCAAATGTGGCGTCGGGCCAAGTTCCCCAATCCAAAACCGCGCTCCGCGGCCGTCATGCACGAAATCGCCTCCTGGAGAGAGAAACAAGCTCAAGATCGGAACGTCCCGAAAAATTGGGTCATCAAAGACACCAGCTTGGTCGAAATCGCCAACACCCGCCCCACCACAGCCCAAGCCCTGAAGCGAGTGCGCGGCCTGGATGCCAGCTTCGTCAACGGTAAAAAGGGCGCCGAGCTGCTCGAAGCCATCAAGCGCGGGGTCGACAAGCCACGCTCAGAGTGGCCCGACATCGGTCGTGGCAAGCGCCCCGCGAAAGGCAATGACAACCTCATCGCCCTCCTCCAAGCCCTCCTCAAGCTCGCTTGCGAACGGCATAAAGTCGCGCCGCGACTTATTGCGAACCGCGCAGAACTTGAAAAAATTGCCGCTGAGGAGAACCCTGATGTTCGCGCCCTCAAAGGTTGGCGCAATGATATCTTTGGCAAGGACGCCATCGCCCTGAAAGAAGGCCGTCTCGCCCTGACCGGCTCGCGCAAAGGCATCGAACTCGTCGAGATCGAAGAGCTCTAAGCAATCTCTTAAAAGCGATCGAGAGCTATAAAATCCTGGTGAAAGCCCCGAGGCAAATCGCTGGGTTTCAGCGTTTTTAGACGCTCACTGAAATCAACGGTGGAAACCGTATTCCAGAACATATGACAGCGGTCCTCAAGGCCGTGACTCTTCACGAAGTCCTTCAACCCCGCCAGAGTCTTCGAGGTGTAAGTCGGCTCCAATTTGATCTTTTCAGCGGCGTCCATCTGCGCCAGGGCCGCGATGCCTTCTTCTGTGGGATGACCATATCCCTTACCGAGATGACCCTTCTTTAAGATCAAATTCGGTGGCGCTTGGTCTTTGAGCTTCAAGCCATGACGACGGAGGCGACGAATGGTGAGGCGCGCCAAAGAGTTCAAAATCAGCGTATTCGTGATGATCGATTCGACCACTTGAACCGCGATCACTTTTGTATCAAGTCCCGCCAGCAAAAGCCCTAGGGCTAAGCCTGCGGCGGTTCCGCAAGTCCCAGCGGCGACATAGATATAGTCAGGTTTCGGGCAAAGCCCTGCACGGATTTGTTCGTGAAGCTCCAAGGCCGCTTCGACGTAGCCCATCGTCCCTAATGGATCCGAGCCTCCCGGGGGAATAATCTCCTTTGCTCCCCTATGGTTCCCCCGTCTTAAGGCTCCGAGGCTGGCCTGAATGGGCAACAAGCCGACATGAGCCACATGGATCATATTTGCGCCGAAGCTGTGATCGAGGAGGAGGTTGTTGAGGACGTGGTGGCTGAGGGGTTGGGGGTAGAGGTAGAGGTCGACGCCGAGGCCGATTTTTTGGCCGAAGGCGGCGGTGGCAAGGCAATGGTGAGAGCCGAGAGCGCCAAAGGTCATGACGCGCTCGCGCCGCCTCTCGAAGGTTCGGGCGAAGAGGAACTCTAGCTTTCTGACCTTGTTGCCGCCATAGAGGTCGGAGCTTTGCCCATCGTCCTTGAGCCATAGTTGGCTGAGGCCAAGCTCACGACCAAGTTGGGGGAGCGGACGGCCGGGGGTGGGGGTTGTGCCGAGGCTTATCCAGGGGAGAGGTTTTTTGAGGGCTTGGTTGAGCCGCGCCCGAGCTTCAGGCTTATTGGTCACGAAGCTCTTTCAGGCGCTTCGCCGCAGCCTGTCCAGCGCGGGTCTTTGGGATGCTCTTCACAAGCTCAACATAGACTTTCTTGGCCTCTGGGAACGCTTCCTTAGCCTCATAGACAAAGCCTTTTAGAAAGGTTGCGTGGGCCGCGAGGGGGTCGAAGGGGTTGAGCTTGACGGTGTCCTCGACGGCTTTCAGCGCTTTGTCAAATTGCTCCATTCGATAGTAGGAGTCAATCACGCGGATCCCGGCTTTTTGACGGGGATGGGCGCCGATTTTACGGTCGTTGAGGCTGGCTCGGAAAATGATGGCGGCTTCACCGAGGTTGCCATGCTTCATGAAGAACTTGGCGACGGCGCTCCGTTGTTCAGGGTCTCTCTTTGCGGTCTTCTTAAGGGCGTCAAGTTTGGCTTCAATGCTGTCTGATTGCTTTTGTGCGTTGGCTAAGAAGCCATCGAGCTTGTCTTTCTCGACGAAGAGCTCCGTGCGCTTAAAGATGACTCCAGAGGGGCTCATGAAGAGCAGGGTGGGGAGGCTTTTGATCTGGTAACGCTTGGTTAATTCTTTGAACTTGTCGACGTCGAGGGCGACTGAGTTCAGGGTCTTGATAGCGCCTTGAGTTGCCTTATCGGAGAGGGGGCCTTTTTGCATTTGAGTGCAGGTACCGCACCAAGTTGAGGTGAACTTAAGCAGCACCGGCTTCTTGTTTTTTTGTGCGGCTTCAAAGGCCTTCTTGTAGTCATCGCTCCAGACTTCGTCTCCATAGCTGGGCTGGAGTAAAACTAGGCTAGCGGCGAGGGCATAGAGGAAGAGTCTCATAACGGGCCTTTCTGAAACGCGTTTATTTCGGCTTCTTCCGTCGATTCTTGCCGAGGATCGCATCGCTATAGGAGTTGACATCGTCGGGATCGAATTGAGCGACGATTTTCAGGTTCCAGATGCGAGCCTTGATATCGGTGATGGCGAGGCCTATGTAACCTTCAACATCGTCGCTTTGGTATTTGAGCACGCGAACCTTGTTGATGAGGACCACGATTAACTCGCCTTGGCGAACAATCTTGACGGTGTTTTCTTTATCACTCCAAGGGTTGAATTTCGTCGTGGGCTTCTTGCTTCGATATTGGACGACTTGTCCCCCGGGGCTGAACTGAATGAGGCGACCGGTGTTGCTGATTTTGCGGCCCTTCGTTTTCGTGAAGCGGTCGAGTCCGAAGATGAAGGCGATCTCCGATTTTTTTGTCAGGGTTCCAGTGGTGTACTTGTAGCTGAATTCGCAGCTCTGGAAGTTTTTGATGGGGATGGCGAAAGGCAAGACAACGGAACTTGATCTTTTGAGTTTGACAAAGAGTCCGGGGTTGTCTTTTGGCCCGATGAGAATCGTCTTGTCTTTGGTGCCAAAGTCACGTTTTTGGCCGGCTACGTTAAACTCGTAGTTCATCACCACGACCTTGTTTTTGCGGAATTGATATTTTCCAAAGAGCAACTTGCTGAACTGCTTTTGCCAGTTCTCCAGAGTGTCGTTATCGAGGATCTTTGGCCGCTTGCTTATCGCCGCTGCGGTCGCTTCAATTTTCAATTCGAGGGATTGAAAGGTGGGGAAGGTTTGGGAGATGAGCCGGTCTTTGTATTTGTTGAGTTCTGAGCGCGCCGCGCCGGGCTTGTTGGCCGCAAGGAAACGTTCGATCTTGTCTGAAGCGCTGCTCAGCTCGCCTTTAGCCTTTCGGATGACTTCTTCGGTGAGGTCCTGAACTTGGGCGACAACGCCTTTGACGCGGAGCATATGAGCGGGGAATGCGCGAATCTCGGTGATCGCTCCTGGCCAATCCTTCTTGCCAGCCTTCGCCCGAACGACGGTTTTCAGCTTCCGGAGCGCGACATCTTGTTCTTTCTCAAGCGCTTGCTTGATCGCTGTTGGAAGAGGTAGGGGCTTTTTTACGACTTTTTGCTCGACCGATTCGGGCGCTTTCCCTTGGGCCTGTCCTGTGCTTGTGAGCTTCGCTTTGGGAGTCATAACCTGCGAGTAGCCAATGACGAGGGCAACGATGGCGAAGAGCGCGACGGAGCCCCCAATCAGGAAGCCCCAAAGCTTTTGAAGCTTCTCTTGTTCTTGGCGACGGTCTTCGCCATCGAGTTGATAACGATTTCCCGCAGCGCCTTTCTTTCCCATGGCGTGGAGGGCCGCGTGAGCTTTTTTCTCCGACGCTTTCGCTTTTCCTATGACCTTGCCTGTTTTGTCAACGTCGGTGGCCGCGATGGCCTCGGCGAGGTTTTGCAGGTCGTTGTTGATGGTCTTTGAGCGTGAGGACGCCTTGCTTATGCGAGCGGAACCTGTCGCACGACGATTTCTTGCGCTCTTTCGGCTCTTTGCCAGCTCTTCGAGGTCGGGGTCGTCTTCCTCTTCGTCTGGGTTCCACTCATCCGGCTCCAAGCTGCTGGCATCGCGGATCCTGTCTTCACTCCACTCTTTAGATGGAGCAGCCGCCTCGTTGGAGTGGTTCGCCCAATCTTCCCCTGTGAGAGCATCGGAGCGACCCGCTTCGGCAGACTCACTGGACGCTTCAAGGTCGAGGCGCGATAGCGCTGTCAGAAAACTGATGGCTTGAGATGCGCTTTGAACCCGTTTCCCTGGAGACTTCGCCGTGAGCTTCATGAGCACTTCAGCGAGTTTTCTGTGGAGGTAGATGTCTTCGGGAGGCTTCGGGAGCGGCGCTTTGAAGTGCATAGCTAGCACTTCTTTCGTGTCTCCTCCCACAAAAGGACGCTTCCCACAGATCAACTCGTAGAGGATGATTCCGAGAGCGTAGATGTCCTGGTCTTTAGTGGGTGCGCTGGGTTGCTGCTGGACGATTTCTGGGGCCAGGTAGTAGGGATGTCCGAAGGGCACTCCAAGACGGGCGAAGCCGTGGATGAGGGCGGAAGCGCGAGCAAATCCGAAGTCGCCGATTTGGAGAATCCCAGTCTTCATGTCAACGAAGAGCTTGTCGGGCCTTAGGTCGCCGTGGGCCACGCCCTTTGAATGGGCATGATCGAGGGCCTTCGCGATCTGGATCGCGAGCTTTACGGCGCGTCCTGGAGGCAAAGCGCCATACTCTTTAATCACCTCGGCCAGAGTCATGCCTTTGGCCGGGTCGGAGACGACCACCAATCGAGCATCGCGCTCAAACAGGGTGTGAGTCTTGACGATGTTTTCGTTGTCCAGCCCTGCAGAGACGGTTTGCTTAATGTCTGACTGAACCTGCTGGAAATACTGAGGATGCTTGGCGAACTTGCTGGACAAGATTTTCAGGACGACGTCTTTGCCGCTGGCTCGATCGACACCCTTATAGAGTGGTCCGCAGGGCCCAGCGGCAATTTTATCGCCGAACTGAACATGACTTCCCGAGACGGTCTCGGTGGGAGCCGTCGTTTGACTGCGACGCCCAGAGGCTCTTGGGGACGGCGCTGGGGCGCGTTGTGAAGACGACAGCGGCGCAGGAGCCCTCTGTGAACCTGTCACAGATCGTCTCTGAGGCCCGCCCGAGGCGGCGGGGGGAGCTGCGCTTGGCGCCCCCTGTTGTTTCAGCGCCCCCTGGGTCAGGGTTGTGAGCTGCTGGATGATTTTTTGATCGGCGCCGGTCGATTGGAAGGCATCCAGCGCAGACACGGTCTGGCCTTGTTGAGCTTTTTGCTCAATGTACTGCAAACATCGCGTTGCGGTCGCTTGATCAGTGACCTTGTTATAAATCGCGATTTTGAAGAAGGTTATATCGAACTGCGTCGCCACAAAGGACCTCCTGGGCTTTGGTCCCCCTGAGGGAGCAAGAAGACCTGTCATTATCTTATCGTTTGCTGGTCCTCTCTCAAACGTTGTTCATGTCGATGTCGTAACTAGAAGCAATAATTTTCAGCTCGCTTTAGGGGCAAGAGACGCTCAAAAAGCAGGCATCGAATGCAAGGAAACAAGGAGTTTTGTGGGATGAAGGATCAAGGTTGGAGTTTCGTAAGAAAATCTCTCTTTACTGTTTTCGCGTTGGGTTTAACGCTATCAAGTGTCCCTTCTTGGGCCGGAACAGACGAAGCAGTGAAAACAATCACTGCAAAAGAGCTAAAAGATCACGTCGCTTATCTAGCGTCTGATGCTTTGGAAGGTCGAGGCGCGGGGCAAGCCGGAGGCAAAAAAGCAGGCGCGTATATCGCCAAGGAATTCAAGCGTCTAGGCCTGAAAGCTGGTGGAGACAACGGCACTTTCTTTCAGAATTTTAAGGCTCAGGGAAAGAATTTGCGCAATGTGATCGCCGTTCTTGAGGGAACAGACCTCAAAAACGAATATGTGGTCATCGGCGCCCACTATGATCACCTCGGTCACGGTGAATACGGATCCTTGGATATGGGTCGCTCTGGCCACATTCACAATGGCGCCGACGATAACGCCTCAGGCACAGCCGGAGTTATCGAAATCGCGGAAGCCTATGTGGAAGGCCGCCTGAAGCTACGTCGTAGCATTATCTTCATGCTCTACGACGGTGAAGAAATGGGCCTGCTCGGCTCCAAACACTATTGCAAGAACCCCACTTTTCCTCTCGCGAGCACCATCGCCATGGTCAACATGGACATGATCGGTCGTCTCGGTAAGAAGAAGCTCGTTGTTTATGGTGTGCCCACAGGGAGCACCTTCAAGGCTCAGTTTGATCGCGCCAACAAGAACATTTCCCTTGGCCTGAATATCAAAGACACCATGACCCCAAACAGCGATCACGCGTCGTTCTACGCCAAGAAAATACCAAGCATCGCTCTGTTTACAGGACTCCACGGCGATTATCACCGCCCCGGAGATGACATAGAGAAAGTGGACGTTCCAGGAATGGTCAAGATCGCCCGCCTGGCTGGAAAGTTGACCGCTGAGATCGCCAACGACGACGCCAAGCCTAAGTTTGCGAAAGCCAAAGATGGCGGCTTAGAGTCTATGCTTGAGCAGCTCCGCGCCATGCTTGGAGATCGTTTCGATCCCAAAAAGCTCTTTGGTGGCGAAGGACAAGGCGATATGCGTGAGCGCCTCAAGAAGCTCTTTGGCAACCGTGGGAATCGCGGAGGCAACCGTGGTGAGAATCGCGGCGAGAACCGAGGCAACAATAACCAGCGTCCTCGCTTCGGAGTTCAGGTTGGCGAAGAAGAAGGCCAGCTCTCGATTTCAGAGGTCACGAAGGGAAGTGTTGCTGCGAAGGCTGGTCTCAAAGCGGGCGATGTCATCGTGAGCTTTGGAGAGACTCGAATCACCGACTTCAACGCGCTTCGTGGCGCCGTGGGTCGGGCTCGAGGAACTGTGAAAGTTGTGGTTTCTCGTGGTGGCGAGACCTTGGTGTTGTGGGCAAACTTTGGCGGCAAGAAGCGGGCTGGAGTGAAGAAGGCCAAGAAAAAAGCCAAGCTCTATTGATAAGAGCTTGGCTTTATAGCTTCTGATTTTTTGATTGAGAGGGCGGGTTTGACCTGCCCTTCATTCATTTGGGAGCTTGTTTTCGGTCAGGCATCGACCCGAGGGCACTCGCAGCGAGCGCAAATGGGTTTCTTCTTCTTGTCCTCGGTAATCTTGACTTGCATGCGGCAGTTGCGGCAGAAGCCCTCACCAATGATTGTCTTTTCTTCGGTACTCACAGTTCAGTTTCCTCTTTGAGTTCAAGAGCGATGGCTTCCCTCAAGGAATGGGGAAGGCAAGGATACGAGCAAGGTCAGTATAGTAGTTACTCATCACTTTGGGAAAAACCCCAAAGACTCCAGCGAGAGCAAAAATCATGAAGGTGATGACGATGACATACTCGACCATCGCCTGGCCGCCTTCATCATCGATATACATTTCTTTGAGTTTAGTGAGGAAGCTCTTCTCAGCCTCCTGAATCTCATTAGACATAGTATTTTCCCTCGCTCAAACTTTCCGCGACTATTCTAAACCAAGGAAGCATGGATGCTTCAAGAAACTTTGTTTTGAGCTTCGGCCTTGTTTGAGGAAGTCGCGAGGGCGCAGGCTTGGACAAACTCATAAAAACCGTGCACAGACATGTAGATAAAGCGGGCGTGTTCGCCAAAACGCATCTCATCATGATTGCTGAGTTTTTTTGATTTTCGAGGATCCAATTTCGCGCCGTTGACGAAGGTTCCGTTCTTGGAACCTGCATCGGTGAAGCTCATCCCTTTGACGGCTTTGAAGAATCCGTGGCGTAAGGAGAGGTCTTCTTCGGGGAAGGTCAAGTCGCAGGTTGGGTCGGTTCCTACACCAATAAAACTGCGATTTTCGTTGGCGTTAGAGTTCCTTATGAAGAAGAACGAAGCCGTGATTGGCTTGCGATCAGGGAGAAAGAAGGCTGAGGTTTCAAGGGATGTCTTGAGCAGGTCTTGGGTGACCCGGCGGACTTTCTTTCGGAGCAGGCGTTTTTGTTCTTCAAGGGGGAGCGCCTGACCGTCTTCGCTAGTGATTTGCAAGAGTGCGGGACAATCGTACTCCTGCAAATAGAGAAGCCGATTCATAGACTCGACAGTCTTAACGAATTCGTTGAGAGATTGGCGCTCCGGCATATTCTTGGCCCAGAGTTGGATTGTTCATGGATGAAATTGGCCAGCGACGAGAAATAAAGGCTACCATGCCTCGATAAACGCGACAACAAACCGACAGCGCTCGGCGTCATCTTCCCGTTGCCAACTATCAGGGAGCAATTTGTTTTGGCAGGTTCAGAAAAGAATCGTCTGGCTCATGAAGCCCAAGATACCTATCCGGCGATCGTTCTTGAAAGACGAGGACAGCTACTTTTGGCCTGTCTTCAAAATGAAGGCGCAAAAAAATCTCGCGTCATCCTCTCCTCAGGTCATCCGCTCAAGGTCCAAAATCACCGCGTCTATCACAAATTCGATAAGCAGTTCAAAAAGTCGAACCTCTTGGATGCGGAGATAAAGAGCTGGCGGGACTCTCATCTCAAAGATGCAGAGAGCTGGCAAATCGATGTCGACCTGCTTTGGCGCAGCCTTGAAGACGATCAGCTCTATACTCTGAGCGAGCTTTGCTTGCTCTACTTTGGCACTCTCTCAAACGAGGGCCTGCTTTCTCTTGTTGAGCTCTTCTCAGCGCGGCAGGCCGACTTTCAGCTCGTTGACAGTGGAGCCAAGCGAGTCGATGAAGAGACCCGGTCAAAGATTCGGGAGCGCCTTCAGGAGGAAGCTCAAACCACCGCTGAAAACGAAGGCTTTCTTGAGTGGATGCAAAGCGCGAACCCTCATCAACAGGGCTTGCCTGTCTTTCAAGCCTTGCTCGACGGACTCAAGCAATTTGCCCTCTGTGGAGCCGACGAAAGCTCACGGCGAATTCGCCATTTGGCGCGCAAGCTCGACATCGGACACGCCGACGCAGCTTTAGGATGGCTCTGCGACAAGGGCTTTCTCGATCAGGATGTGAATGAGATCCCAAGTCGTCAGGGCTTTAAGTCGTCTTGGTCACCGGAGGCGGAGGCTCAAAGCGCAGGGCTTTTGGAATCGATCTTGGCTTGCGATGCTGAGCAGCGCCGCCTTGAGCCATGGAAGGATCACGTCGACTACACCAAGCGCTGGACAATCACGATCGATCAGCCGTCAACAAAAGACGTCGACGATGCCTTGTCTATATGGAATGAGGGAGAAGAGACCCTTGTCGCCATCCACATTGCGGATGTCTGCTCCTACGTTGATTTTGACGATGCTTTAGATATGGAAGCCCGTGGCCGGGGGAGCACTGTCTACCTGCGTGATACAACCTTAGGGATGTTCCCAGATGACTTTGTCGAGCGAGTCGTGAGTCTCAACGTCGGGGTCGTTCGACCCGCTCTCTCGTTGATCTTGCGCTTTGCACCGGGGGCGCTGAAGGCATCCGAGGCGAGCTTTCAACGCACGCTTATTAAGGTTGATGAGCGCTTGAGTTACAAGCAAACCCGCTCGCTTCCTTGGCTTGAAGACGAACGCCTGCAAAGCTTGGCGAAATACGCACGGGCCCACAAGCAGCATCGCCTCGATGAAGGCGCGGTCTTGTCAGCGCAATCGGAGCTGAGGGTGTCCTTTTCTTCCGGTGAGCCCCAGATTAAGAGAATCAAGCATGACAGCTTGGGGCATGAGATCGTCTCGGAGCTGATGGTGCTCTATAACTATCACGGCGCGAAGGTCTTGAAAGAGAAGAGGGCCTCGGCGCTCTTTAAGATTCAACCGGTGCCGATTCGGGATGCCAATCGCTTGACTCCAGCTCAACTCGCGGGCCCATTAGCGCGCCTTCAACAGCGTTTTCCTCCCGCCAAGATCTCCTGTTCCCCAGCTCCTCATCGCACTCTCGGGCTCGGATGCTATGTGCAAATGACCGCACCAATTCGCCGCTACACCGATCTCTTGGCCCAACGTCA
>JARGOJ010000997.1 GCA_029210225.1 Planctomycetota bacterium | reverse complement strand
GCTCGTCCAGCTGACTTGCTGTCCTGTTTCAGTTTCAAAGCGAAATGAGGTATGTTATGGCCCTCGATTTGTGCTCATTTGAGGATGCCTCCCATGGATATTTTTGTCATATCCACCAACGAGAACGTTGTTTCATCTCTTTCCCAATTCCTGGGATCCGCCGGATATGAAACCCAGGGCTTCAGCAAGATTTATGAAGCTCTCGCGAGCATCCGCAAATCGCCTCCCCGGCTTGTCCTGGCAACCTATGACGGCGGCACGGACGATGTTGAGGCGATTTTCCGCATTACCGAGGAGATGAAGCAAAAGTTCGTCGTGATCACACGAAAACAAGATCGAAATCACGCGATTGAGCTCCTCGGCCAAGGCGCCTTCGCCTACGTCCTTGAACCTCTGAATGTCCTTGAGCTGAAGACGGTCGTTCAACGGGCACTTGATGAATCCCTTGAAGGAGCCAAGCGCTTCACCTTTGACATTCTCGCCAACCTCGACGATGGCATCGCCGTTCTCGATTCGTCCGGTGTCATACTCTTTGTCAATCCAAGGTTAGCGCAGATCCTTGGACGCAACCTCACCGAACTTGTTGGAACCCCCTCAACGGATTGGTTTGAAGAACCGCTCCAGGCTATTCAACTAGCTGTGGCAGATTCAGCATCCCGAAGATCTCAGGGCGAGATTTCCGTGGGGCCAGCGAATGCCCAAGTTCGTGTCACGGTGAGTCTCATACATGATGTCAAAGAAGAGATCGTCGGCCAGTGCGTTCAATTTCGTGCCATGGCAGCCGTTACTGAAGACAATGCAAGAGAGTTTCAAGTTGTCGAAGAAGCGGCGGCGAAGTTCTTACGGGCCGCTGGGCGCGCCAAAGAACTAGACGAAATCAAGTCGAAGCTGGCCCACTTCAACCTGATTCAAACAACTATTGACGAACTGAAAAAACCTCTGGTTCTTGACCACATTTCAGTCCCAGTGGAGGAGCTTATTGAGCTTCCTGCGATTCGCGCCAAGAATCAGCTCGCGGGTGCTGGGACGGTTACGTGGGATATCGACAACAAAGACCTTCGCTTGCGATGTCGAAGAAAACTCGTCGAGACCTTCTTTATTCATGTTTTCATGAGTTCGCTGTCGGCGAAGTTAGGGGGCGATGTCAAAGTCACGGTTCAAGAAAATGATGATGACTTAGTTTTTCGCCTGATTGACGAAGGCAGCCCGGCGAACCCAGATCATTGCTTCACCTTGACTCCGAACGCCCAAGGACGGGGCAAAGACATGTCGCTGTACCTCGCGCAACGCCTGGTGGCGCATCACAAAGGTCGCCTTGTCTTACTAGAGGATGAGCCGGGCTTAGCGATTCACCTGACTAATATTCAGCAGCAATAGCCTAGAAGATTCCCTCCTTTCTTGTCTGGGGGACGATATTCCTGCCCAGATTCGTTAAACTGCGCGCCTTGAAAAAATTCTGATTTTCTTTTTTGAACCGACACCTAAATATTTTGGGGGATCCGTCCGTGACCCAAGAGTTAGTGCACGTTGGCGCGTGCATATTCTTATTTCTCTACCTCGGAGGCCTCGCGAAGTCTAAAGGGCGTGCATTCCTTTGGGCCTTACTTGGACCCTTCTTTTGGACCTTCACCTCACTCATGTTTTGGTCCCTCGCAGGCGCCGACAGCTTCATGATGAGCGTCGTTGGTGGAGTCTTTGGCGCGCTGCCTGCCTATGTGGTTGTCTTCGCCCTCGATTCAGCCGCGCTGATGGAACGGATGAAGCTCGCGGACGAAGAAAATGCCGCAGCCAAGGAAAAAGCGGCCGCTGCCCCGGCTCCCGCTCCCCCCACTCCCGTTGAAAAGAAGGACGTGGTCAAAGCCGAAGCGCCCAAAAAGAATGAAAACAAAGGCGGCGGGAAGAAAAAGAAAAAGAAGAATCGGAAAAAGAACAAGGGCCAGGACAAGTCTGAAGAGACAGAGACAAAAGACGTCGCAGAACAAAGCAAAGACGAAGACGAGAAAGAGTCCGAGGAATCGAGCCAAGAGGCAGACAGCAAGAAGTCTGAAGACGGCGAAAAAGACAAGTCTGAAGATAAAGCTGACGACAATTCCGAAGACAAATCTGAAGGCAAAGCCGAGGACAAGTCTGAAGACGCTGATGAATCTAAAGACGCAGAGAAGAGCGATGCGTCTCCGTCAGATAAAATCGAGGACAAGACCGAGGACAAGGCAGACGAGGACAAGGCCGCGACTAAAGAAACTCCTGCGGCCGAAGCCAGTCCAGACGAAAGCAAAGACGCGACCATTGGTGGACCCATTGAAGATGGCGTCTTCCTTTGCCCAAGTTGTCAGTTTCCTGGTCGTGAACGAAACGAGCTTTACCTGTGCAGCAACACCAGTTGCAACACAGAATTCTTTGAGTTTGAGGCCTATCGCCCCGAGTGATTCAGTCCTTTGAATCCTGCTCTGGGCCTCAACTTGTGAGAGCGAGGAAGACCGAGCATGGACTTTCAAATGGCGTTTTGCGTTGATTCCACGGAAGCCGAGGGCCCAGGCCATCGCTTCGCGCTTTGGACTCAGGGCTGTACTCTCGCTTGTCCAGGTTGCTGCAATCCCGAGATGTGGTCTGAAAAGGGCGGCAACTCTCAAAGCATCCCCGAGCTGATCCAGCGAATCCAACGCGCACAAGCCGCCGCGAAAGCTGGAGAAACCCTCGAAGGAGTCAGCTTTTTGGGGGGGGAACCTTTTGAACAAGATGAGGCCCTCGCCCTGATCGCGAAACAGGTGAAGGACCTGGGCATGACCGTGATGGTCTACTCTGGGTTCTCACTCGACGAAATAAAGGCCCGGGACAGTCAACTTCTTCCATTTGTCGATCTGCTTGTCGCTGGCAGATATGTGAAGGAGTTAAGGACCACAAAGCGTCGTTGGATCGGGTCAGAAAATCAAGTGCTTCACTGCCTTACGTCCGCCTATGACCCTAATGATCCCAGGTTCTCAGAGCCTAACCACGCTGAGATTTTACTCAACAGCAAAGGCGATCTAACGGTTGTTGGATTTCCCTTCGACAAGGTGATGCAAGCGTTCCCTAAGAAGGTTAAAAAGGACGAGCTTTGATGCTTCTCTGCCTTGGGGGCATTTCCACATTGTCATTCCGAATCTAAAATGGCGGAGCTTTGATGCGTCGAGCGGCAGGCCGACAATCGAAGGACCAGGCAAATTGATTCGCGAGGGGCGGGAAACACGATTCATGAGAAAGACTCAACACCAGCAAAACTGGCCGACTCTCGCGCTCTTCGTGACCCTGGGCGCGTTTCTGGCAGTTCCAAGTGATGTTGTCGACGCACAAGAATTCAAAGATCTCAAAGATGAGATTATCCTCGTGAACGGGAGCAAGATCTCTGGAACCATCCTTGGCGCCATTCCCATCCCTCTGTGTTGGCGGCCCATCAATGATGGGGCCATTTCCACCAAAGCCGTCGCCATC
>JARGOJ010000996.1 GCA_029210225.1 Planctomycetota bacterium | reverse complement strand
TATGACAAAGCCGACGCCGATCTGTCACAGTGCATCAAGCTCGCTCGGAATGTCTCCCATGCCTATTCGATGCGCGCCCTCGCTCGCAATGAGGCCGGCAAGTATGAACTCGCTATGGGGGATGCCAATAAAGGTTTAACCTTAAGGCCAAAACAACCCGATTGTTTGGCGTTCCGTGGCTACGCGGAAATGAGACTAGGCAGGAAACAAAAAGCTATCGAGGATTTAACGCTCTTCCTCAAAGAGAATCCAATGAGCAACTTCGTGCCCTTGGCAAAAAAATGGTTAGAAAATGCAAGAGGGCTCGATTGAATGAACAATCGAGCCCTCTTCAAAGAGTTTAAGTGAAGTTTCCATTCAGGGAAGCGAGTGGCCTTTCATGTCGTCCCAGGCTTGCTGACGGTGTCCTGGAAGAATGGTATGGCCTCCCTGGAACTCGTGGTATTCAACGGTGTGGCCACGGTTCATGAGCTCCACGCGATCTCTCTGAGCGCCAGGGAGCAGTGGATCGGTCGTTCCCATGTGAATGCTGACGGGAATGAGCCGGGTGGCGCTATAGCTTTGTTGAACAACACCAGCGCTGACAGCGTAAGCGGCAAAAAAGGTGCTATTGGCAAGCCCAATGATATGGGCGACGTGGCCCCCTGCGGAATATCCCCACATGTAGCGGCGCTTGGTGTCGATGTTGAAGGCGCCTTCAACATCATTTAAGGCATTTTGAAGAACCTGACTATCAGCCCCAGGGGACCAACCTCCCGACGAACCTGTGCCCTGTGTTGCGGCCACGACGAATCCGTTCATGTCGGCCAAAGACATCCAATTACTCAGAGTGATCAAGTTGGTGCCCCCTTGCCCATGGAAGACGAAGATGACAGGCCATGCTTGGGCGGGATCATATTGAATCGGGGCATAGACAAGATAGTCGACGCTGGACCCTGAGATCGTTAGAGTTCGGCTTTGAAGGCCAACCATTCCCCCTTGTCCGCCGCTGCCAGTAGGAGGCGTCGTTCCTGGATTCGTCCCAGGGTTTGGACCGGGGTTTGTTCCCGGCGTGGTGCCTGGGTTGGCGCTGCCTCCCGCTGGAGGGGTGCTGCCGCTTGTGTTCGTTCCCCTGCTCCCGCTGTTGCAAGCAACCGAGCATAGCGCGAGGACGACGAGCGCAACTTGAAATTGTTTAGCCTGGAGACGTTGTTTTAGCTTCCGCATGGGTTTCCTCTTTCTCACCAATTCGTTTCGTTCCCGTGGACACCTTTTGTGTTCGGCTGACACTTAAGCAAGCTGTGTGCCGAACTCTAGGGCCTGAATTTATTGAGATGAGAGCAACCACATTTGGGAAATGCGTTTTGATGTGTCCAGATAGGACAACTTTTTTCACCAGGGAAGCGAGCGCTTTTCGTTTGCTTGGGGTCTCAGGATGGATGGGCGAGGCTTGAGAGGGTGAAGGCCCCTTGGCTTCGTCAGACGAGGATGATGACCGCGGCGGCGATGAAGGCCAGGGAAGCCATGGTGATTCCGATCAGTGGAATCTTAAACCAGTATTTCCATGCGAGGCCGAGATAGCTCAGGCTTGCAATAGAGGGTAGGAGCGTCAGCCATAGGCTCTCTTCGATGACATGGAAATGTTGAAGAGTGAGGGGGATGTAGAACGCGGCGATGAGCATTGCTCCAAGGCTATGACTGCCATTGAATCCGATCCATGCCTTCCATACGGTCGTCTCTCGGGTCAATATCAAAGTCGACTCCTTCATCCCCGCGGTCACAGCCGGATCGAAGGCCTCAAACTTGTTGGAGAAGAAGGTTAAGAGGAGGTGAATTGTACCTAGAAGGCCGTAGATAGAGGCGCCCACGATGATTAAGACTTGTTCCACGATTGAAAGCCTTTCCTTTGAACATTGACGGTCAATCAGTGTATATCAACGAAGAGCTTATAGGAGGATTGTGTGTGCTCACAGAATTAGAAATCGTGCTCTGCGACTTGAATACGAGCTTGTGTCAGGCTTGGCAAGGGCACTTCGCCGACCATGACCGCGTAGAAGTTCAAGCTGGAAATATCCTGGAGTTGACCGCCGACGCCATTGTTAGTCCAGCGAACAGCTTTGGATTTATGAATGGTGGAATCGATCTCGCCTACAGTCATTTCTTCGGCTGGGAATTGCAAGAACGTCTGCAATTGACATTAAACAAGTCCTTACTCGGTGAATGTCCAGTGGGATTAGCGGTCCTCGTTGAGACAGGTCATCCGAGAATTCCAAATTTGATCTGCGCTCCCACTATGCGAATACCTATGAACGTCGCGAACACCGTCAATGCCTACCTCTCATTTCGCGCCGCATTGCTCTCTGTTCATCGAGCAAACAAAAAACGATCAACTCCAATACGTCGTATTCTCTGTCCGGGCTTGGCGACGGCGACCGGCTGCATGCCGGTCGATCGATGCTCATTCCAAATGGAAGCAGCCTATCGGGAGGTCGCCCTGGGGGAGTACCGCCGGCCTAACGAATTGCTAGATTGCGTCGAAAAGCATCGCAGCCTGGAGTTTGGTACTACGACGGATCCCAGGTTTCAATGAGAATCGAGCTCGCTCATAAACTCCTGGCTACTCGAAATCCGTTCGTCTTCCACCATCCGCTGTTGGTCGCTTGAAAGCGCATTCCGCTTCGACAATAGGCCTCATCATAGTGATAGTCTCCTCCTTTGGTCACCAAACTTGTCGGGTCACCCATCTTTTTTGGAGCCTCTGTATTGGGGCCGTCTTCGTAATTCCAACTCCAGTAATCTTGAGTCCATTCAAAGACATTCCCAAGCATGTCTACCAAGCCGTAGTTGTTCCTCTTGTCTAGATGCTCTTTCACGGAGTGAATTCGATCTCCGGAATTGGTGGCGATCCAACAATAAGAACTGTCCATGTCATCACCCCAAAAACGCACAGTGTCGGTCCCAGCTCTGCAGGCATACTCCCACTCTGATTCTGAAGGCAAGCGGAAACCTGCATTGGCATTACCCATCCAGATGTCAATATCATCGGCGGAGACCCCGTCTATAGGTAAATCGGGGCCGTCAAAATGGCGCCGGTCAAAGCTCCCTATTCGATCCCACTGAGCTTGGGTTGTCGGAGTCTCGGCAATGAGAAAGGGTGGAACTGTGACCTCGTGAACAGGTTGGGCTTGTCTATCCATGGACCAACGAGGATTCTGTATCCCCATTTTGTATTGGCCTCCGGGCAGGAGATGGAGAGTGATTCCCGAGTCTATGTGTTCAAAACGCGCCAAACGGTGTTGTTTAGTACATTCGAAGGACGATACTCCGAGAAAGCGGTAGTCCGCGCCGAGTCTGTTTTCTGTCGCTTCAATCGTGAGGGCTCGAATGACCTGAGGGCTCGATTTCCAGATTTCCGGATTGACTAAGGCCTCGAAGAAAACTTTGTCCCCCTCAATTCGAGACAGAGCGTTCAACAACGCTATCAAGAGCGACTCGTT